>NZ_BAAHAR010000007.1:0-157749 GCF_054777395.1 Nocardiopsis oceani | reverse complement strand
GCTCCTATGTAGCGACCGCGGCCAAGCACGGCATCGGTATGTTCGACGCCCTGGTCCACCTGGCCGAGGGCCGGTGCTGGATGCCCGAAACCGTCTGATCCTTCTCCGGGACACCTGAACAGTCACCCGCCGAGCACGGTCGCTGCTGCCAGGGCCACTACCGATCCGCCACGAGCCAGGGGGTTTTTCTTCTTCTGCACGGAAAACCTCATTCCTACCCTGAGAGAAACCATCGGAATCCTCGGGCGAGACCAGATAAATCAGCTCCTGATCAATCTGATGAATTCACTGCAAGACTAGCCAAGGAATGGAAGATACACACCCGATCGGCCACATCCGGCCAGCTCAGCAGGCCGCAACCGGACAGAACTTATTTTCCCTAGCTATTATTTGACACCGGGCGCGGCTCATATCTATTCTCCCCCGCACCACGGAGGCGGACGGAGAAATAGCACGTGGTACATTCTGGTTCTCGATACCGAATGGCAGCGAGTGCGCTGGGGAGTAACCTGAAACGCAATCGCCCCCTCAACGCTGGTAGAAGGCCGATTTGCTCTGGTGCTAACTCGGGGCGAAGGAGGTGCGCTCTACGCCTACTGGGGTGGCGGTTGCTGAAGGGTGGTAGCTGCTGGGGCCGGGGCGAGAGTGAACGTGCTTCGCCACCTGGGGTCAGGGCCCGATGCCGCACCGGCTTAAGGGACCATGCACGGCCCGTTCCTGTCACTGAGGTAGTGGTCCTGCACGTATCCGCTGTTCGCGATCTCCATCCAGTCGGTCGATGCCACCGGCCGGACCGCGACCGACTCACCCTCGGGGATGTAGTCGATGACCTCTCCGCCGGGGGCTTCGTGGACGGGGGCGTCGTCGAGGGCCTCGTGCACGCAGTAGGGCTCCGACTGGGCATCGGCCGACTGCGCGGCGGGGGCCGCCGCATGGGCCGGGGACGAGAGCACGGCGCCGCCAACGGCGGTCGCCGCGGCCACGGCGAGGAGCGCCGTGCCACGCACCAGGCCACCGGACTTCGTCGTGGTGGGCAAGGGAACCTCCCTGTTGTTCCGGGACGGGGCGGTGCGACGGGTTCGCACCCGCCGCACCGCCTATCAAGTGAAATCCCTCAGAGAAGCAGGGATCCGGGTACGGTTAACCGGTACTCGTCAGGTATCGGCTGGACGCGTACCTGGCTGGCCTGCGCTAGCCCCATTCGATATCCCTGGAGGTCTGCCACTCCGCGTCAGCGGACTGCCATTCCAGTTCAGCGGACTGCCACGAGTTCACGACGGCAGCGCTCGCGGGGGCCGCCAGCACGGCCCCGCCGAGCAGAGCGGCAGCGGTCACTCCCAGGGTCGCGGTGACCCGGGAAACCCGTCCGTTTTCCTTGATTCCCATGCGGAATCCTCCATCTTTCAGTTGCAGAAAATACTACTGACGGGACTGCGAAGCCAACGGTTGATCAAGCCGTTGAATCCACCAGGAATGCTAACCATAGATCCGCGATGAGGCACCGTGAAGGCCACATCCGGACGGGCAAAACGGCCGCATGCGGACATCGAACCGGTCCGTTTTCGGCCAGAACCCGGTTTTCCATGCCGCGCATTTGACATCGAAAAGCAAGGACACTTACCCTCTCCGCGTTTTCCACAACGGGAACCCGGCCCCATTCGGAACCAATGCCGAACAACAGGAAGATCCACCCGCGAAAACTAAAAGGGCGCGTACCACAACGTGGCACGCGCCTCTTGGTTCACCGTGTTAGCGGCCGCGCAGCTCCCTATAGCGCTCGACCAGAGCCGCTGTGGAGGGATCCAGGCCGGGCACGTCGGCGCCCCCGGTCAGGGCCGGCTCCACCTTCTTGGCCAGCACCTTGCCGAGCTGGACACCCCACTGGTCGAAGGAGTTGATGTTCCACACCGCACCCTGCACGAACACCTTGTGCTCGTAGAGGGCGACGAGCTTGCCGAGCACCGAGGGGTCGAGCCGGTCGGCCAGGATCGTGGTCGTGGGCCGATTGCCCGGGAACGTCCGGTGAGGCACCAGATCGGCGGGCACGCCCTCGGCGGCCACCTCGCTGCCGGTGCGGCCGAAGGCCAGCGCCTGGCCCTGGGCGAACAGGTTGGCCATCAACAGGTCGTGCTGGGGAACCAGCCCCTCGGGCAGGTCCGGCGCGGGGCGCGCGAAACCGATGAGGTCGGCGGGCACGAACCGCGTGCCCTGGTGCAGCAGCTGGAAGTAGGCGTGCTGGCCGTTGGTACCGGGGGTCCCCCACACCACCGGCCCGGTCTGCCAGTCGACGGGTCGGCCGTCGCGCTGCACCGACTTGCCGTTGGATTCCATGTCGAGCTGCTGGAGGTAGGCCGGGAACTTCGACATGTAGTGGCTGTAGGGCAGCACCGCGTGCGACTGCGCGTCGAAGAAGCCCCCGTACCAGACACCGAGCAGGCCGAGCAGGAACGGCAGGTTCTGTTCGGCGGGTGCCGTGGCGAAGTGGGTGTCCATGGCGTGGAACCCCGCGAGCATCTCCCGGAACCGCTCCGGCCCCAGGGCAACCATCAGCGACAGGCCGATCGCCGAGTCGTAGGAGTAGCGGCCGCCCACCCAGTCCCAGAACTCGAACATGTTGGCCGTGTCGATACCGAACCCGGCGACCTCGTCGGCGTTGGTGGAAACCGCGACGAAGTGCTGGGCGATCGCTTCGGGTCCCGCGTCCAGACCGGACAGGAGCCAGTCGCGGGCCGCCGTGGCGTTGGTGATGGTCTCGATAGTGGTGAAGGTCTTGGAGGCGACCACGAACAGGGTGCGTTCGGGGTCGGCGTCCACCAGGGCCTCGTGCAGGTCGGTGCCGTCGACGTTGGAGACGAAGCGGAACTCCAGGCCCCGGTCGGTGTAGGGGCGCAGCGCCTCGTAGGCCATGGCGGGCCCCAGGTCGGAGCCGCCGATACCGATGTTGACCACCCGGGTCACGGGCCGACCGGTGTGGCCCAGCCACGAACGCGAGCGCACCCGTTCGGCGAAGGCGGCCATCTGGTCCAGGACCCGGTGCACCTCTGGCACCACGTCGTACCCGTCCGCTTTGATGACGCTGCCCCGCGGTGCGCGCAGGGCGGTGTGCAGGACGGCGCGGTCCTCGGTCAGGTTGATGCGGTCGCCGCGCAGCATGGCGTCGCGCAGCATGGCGACCCCGGCGGCCTCCGCCAGGCCGCCGAGCAGGCGCAGGGTCTCGTCGGTGACGAGGTTCTTGGAGTAGTCGACGTGCAGGTCCCCGACGTCGAGCGCGTACCGGTCGGCCCGTGCGGGATCGTCCGCGAACAGATCACGCAGGTGGGTTCCGCCGAACCGGGTGCGGTGCTCGTCGAGCGCGGCCCATTCCCCGCTGCGGTCCAGGGGTGTGGTCGCGTCGGACCGGCCTCCGCTGTCCTCGGTGCGAGGGAGGGGTGTACTGGCAGACATCCGGTCGCTCCTCCGTGGTCTGGAAAGGCGCACACGGCGAGCGGGTACCCGTCCCGGGCGCCGTGTCCGCGGTGTGCGGCTGTGCCCCCAACCTTCCCACGAAAACCGGCAACCACGGGCTTTCTCCGGCACGTCAGGGCTTTAACCCATGGTTTGTCCGCTGCGCTCCCGTTCGCGTTCAGCGCGCAGCTGGGAGACTTCCTCGCGCAGTGCCCGCAGCTCGGCGAGGATCTGCAGCTGACCGTCGTCCGGACCGGTTGGACCGGACGACCCGGTACCGCCCTGGCCCGAGCCCCGGCCGCCGTGCGGACCCCTGCCGCGCGGCCCCTCAGCGCCGGCGCCGTCCGCGGGGCCTTGGCCGGGCGCGTCGCCGCCCGCGCGCTCCTCGTCTCCGGACCTGTCGAGGGCCTCCACCGCGACGGCGATGAACAGGTTGAGGGCGATGAGGGTGGACACCAGGACGAAGACCACGAAGAAGATCCACGCCATGGGCTGGCTCTCCATGACCTCCTGTGCGATCTCGGCCCAACCGTCCGCAGTGAAGATCTGGAAGAGGGTGAAGAGGGAGGTCCAGAGGTCACCGAAGTACTGCGGGGCGTCGGTGGCGAACAGCTTGGTGGCCATCACCGCCGAAACGTACAGCAGCAGCACCACTAGGGCCATGATCGAGGCCATGCCGGGCATCGCCCGGAACAGCCCGGCCACCACGTGGCGCAGGCTCGGAATCACCGACAGCAGCCGCAGCACGCGCAGGACCCGGAGCACCCGCAGGACCGCGAACGGCCCGGAGGCCGGAAGCAGGGCGATCCCGATGATGACCATGTCGAACCAGCTCCAGGGATCCCGGAAGAAGTCCCTGCGGTGGGCGAAGACCCGCAGCCCCAGTTCGACGACGAACACCGACAGGATCACCCTGTCGATGGCGAACAGGAGGTCGCCGTGCTCCTCCATCATCCGCTGCGACGTCTCGATACCGAGGACGACGGCGTTGATGAGGATGACGGTGATGACAGCGGCCTGGAACCAGCGGGCCTCGACGATGGTTCGGACCCGTTCGCGCACGGTCACTTGGGTGGGAACTCCTTCTCTGCTGTCGGATACCGGCGAAAAAGCCTATCCGCGAAAACTGCGCCCCGTTCAGCGACCGTTGCCCTCGGTACGCGCCCCACTGGCGTCTCCCGCCCCGAACAGGCATGATCGAAGGAGGGAACCGAGGCGAGGGGGCCGCCGGTGACGGAATCCGCAGACTTCGACGACGGCGTCACGGACATCGACGACGTGGACGCCGACATGGACGTGGGCGCCCCGAGCCAGGACACCGCCGTGGCGGAGTACCTGGAGGAGCACCCCGAGGACTACCGGATCGAGGAGATCGAGGACCACGAGGCACTCGGTATAGACGCCGAACTCCGCAAAGAAGTTCCGGAGCAGGCACCCCCGCCCGCGGAGGAGCGGCCGCCCGTTCCCGGACGTGAGGAGCTGTCCCGGCTCCTCAAGGCCGAGGCCTACGCCGAGCGCGTGGAACGACGCCACGGCCGATGAGGCCCGAACCCACTACGTTGTGGGGCCGGTGTGGGCGGTGAGCCAGTGCTCGACCCTGAGCACGTGCGCGGCCGCGGCCGCGCGAGCCGCCTCGGGATCCCGTGCCGCGAGGGCCTCGTGGATCCGCCAGTGGTCCTCGTGCAGGGCCTCGGCGACGTCGGCCTCGCCGTGCCCGGCCCAGACCCTTTCATTGAACGTACGCGACGACAGCCCGGAGTGGACCGCCGAGAGGGTGGCATTGCCCACGCAGGCCACGATGGCCTGGTGGAACCCCAGGTCGGCGGCGCCGTGCACGGCGGGCTCGCACCCTGCCGCGCCGTCCGCCATCCGGTCGAGCAGGGAGCCGATCCGGGCCAGGTCCTCGGGGGTGGCGCGCGCGGCCGCCATCGCCGTGGCGGCGGGCTCGATCATCCGGCGGACTTGGAGGACCTCCATCAGGGTCTGGTCCTGGGACACCTCGGCCAGGACGGAGAAGGCCTCCAACAGGTCGGACGGGCGCAGGGCGGTGACGTAGACGCCGGCGCCGTGCCGGACCTCCAGGACTCCGAGCGTGGTCAGTGAGCTGATCGCCTCGCGGACCGTGCCGCGGGAGACGCCCAGGCGGGAGGAGAGCTCGCGTTCGGTAGGAAGTCGCTCTCCTGGTCCTACCTCTCCGTTGGAGATCATCGCCTTGATCTGGCCGACGGTCCGCTGGGCGACCGGGGTGCGCACGCCGTCCTTCACCTCCTAAGCCGGGGTTACGACTGATGACAGCGGAATCCTACCCGTTTCGAACCGACGATCCCCCCTTGCCTCTCTCGCGTTGATCAGGCAATGTGGTCGGACCACTTGGCCCGCGTTGCCGGAGCACGAAGGAGGCACATGCGGATCGCGCTGTTCATCACCTGTGTCAACGACACACTCTTCCCCGACACGGGCCGGTCCGTGGTGCGGCTCTTGGAGCGGCTGGGCCACGAGGTGGTCTTCCCCACCGAGCAGACCTGTTGCGGCCAGATGCACTACAACACCGGTTACCGGCGCCCCGCGGCCAAGCTCGCGGTGCGGTTCGTGAAGATCTTCGACCGGGCCGACGCGGTCATCGTCCCCTCGGCCTCGTGCGCCGCGATGGTGCGCTCCCACTACCCGCGCCTGGGCGCACAGGGGAGCCGCCTCTCCCGGAAAGTGGCGGACCTGTCCCCGCGCGTGTACGACCTCACGGAGTTCCTCGTGGACGTGCTGAAGGTGACCGATGTGGGCGCCTACTTCCCGCACAAGGTCGTCTACCACCCCACATGTCACGGGCTGCGCTTCCTCGGCCTGGGGGACCGTCCCTACCAACTGCTGCGCGCGGTGCGCGGCCTGGAACTGCTCGAACTACCCGGCGCCACCGAGTGCTGCGGATTCGGGGGCACGTTCTCGGTCAAGAACGGCGACGTCTCCGCGGCGATGGGCTTCGACAAGGCACGCCACGCGGTGGAGACCGGCGCCGAGGTCCTTTGCGCGGTGGACAACTCCTGCCTGATGCACATCGGCGGCACGCTGTCGCGGCAGCGCGCGGGACTGCGGATCGCGCACATCGCTGAGATCCTGGCCAGTACCGAGAAGGAGTACGCGCGAGCATGAGCGCCACGTTCCTGGGCATTCCGCCCTTTCCCGAGGCCGCGCGCAGCGCGGTCAACGACTCCCAGACCCGTCACAACCTGCACAAGGCCACCCACACCATCCGCGGCAAGCGCGACTCCGTCGTCGGCGAACTGGGCGACGACTGGCAGCGCCTGCGTTCCGAGGGCGAACAGGTCAAGACGCACACGCTGCGCCACCTGGACCACTACCTGGAACAGCTGGAGGAGTCGGTCCAACGGGCCGGCGGGACGGTGCACTGGGCATCCGACGCGGCCGAGGCCAACGAGATCGTCACCCGCCTGGTGCGGCAGACCGGCGAGTCCGAGGTGGTCAAGGTCAAGTCGATGGCCACCCAGGAGATCGAGCTGAACAACGCGCTCGAAGCCGCCGGCATCACCGCCTACGAGACCGACCTGGCCGAGCTGATCGTGCAGTTGGGAGAGGACCTCCCCTCGCACATCCTGGTGCCCGCCATCCACCTGGCACGTTCGCAGATCCGGGAGATCTTCCTGGACCAGATGTCCGAGTGGGGCGTTCCGGCCCCGCCGGGGCTCACGGACGACCCCAAGGCGTTGGCCGAGGCCGCCCGCGTTCACCTGCGCGAGCTGTTCCTGCGCTCCAAGGTGGCGGTCTCGGGGGCCAATTTCGCGGTGGCCGACTCAGGCACACTCGTGGTCCTGGAGTCCGAAGGCAACGGCCGGATGTGCCTGACCCTGCCCGAGACGCTCATCTCGGTGGTGGGTATCGAGAAGCTCGTACCCACGTGGTCCGACCTCGAGGTGTTCATGCAGCTGCTGCCGCGGTCCTCCACGGGCGAGCGGATGAACCCCTACACCTCGACCTGGACCGGGGTCACCCCGGGCGACGGCCCCCAGGAGTTCCACCTGGTGCTGCTCGACAACGGCCGCACCGACGTGCTGGCCGACACCGTGGGCCGTCAGGCACTGCGCTGTATCCGCTGTTCGGCCTGTCTCAACATCTGCCCCGTCTACGAGCGCACCGGCGGGCACGCCTACGGTTCGGTCTATCCGGGGCCGATCGGCGCGATCCTCACCCCCCAGCTCCAAGGGATGTCCTCGGAGGTGGACGAGGCGCTGCCGTACGCGTCGTCGCTGTGCGGGGCCTGTTACGACGTCTGCCCGGTGGCCATCGACATCCCCGAAGTCCTGGTCCACCTGCGCGAGCAGGTCGCGGAGGGTCCTGGGCACCTGGGTGAGAAGGCGATGATGGCCGGAGCGGAAGCGGTGTTCGGGTCCTCGACGGCCCTGGAGGCGGCCCAGCGGGCCGCCAGTGCGGCGCGCGGGAGCCTCCCCGGCCACCTTCCCGGGCTGGCGGGGAACTGGACGGACACCCGCGACGTCCCCGAGGTTCCGGAGAAATCCTTCCGCCAGTGGTGGCGCGAGCAGGGAAAGGGGCAGGGTTGAGTAGCTCCCGAGAGCGTGTCCTGGCGCGCGTGCGCGCCGCACTGTCCGACGTGCCCGCCGACGAGCCGACAGAGCGGCCGGTGGAGCGCGACTACGCGGAAAGCCACTCCGAGGGGGCCACCCTGGACGTGCTCGTGGACCGGTTGCTGGACTACAAGGCACTGGTGGAGCGGGTGTCGGCCGCTGACCTGCCCGACCGCATCGCCACCGCCCTGGAGCGCAGGGGCGCGGCACGTGTCGCGGTCCCCGAAGGGGCACCCGCGCAGTGGTTCACCGCCGTCTCGGCCCAGCGGCTCAGCGACTCCCCCGGATCCCCGCTTTCGGTGGCCGAACTCGACGCCACCGACGGTGTGGTCACCGGGTGCGCCGTAGCGATCGCCGAGACCGGCACCATCGTCCTGGACGCCGGCCCCGACCAGGGGCGGCGGGCTATCTCGCTGGTCCCCGACTACCACCTGTGCGTGGTGCGCGCGGATCAGGTCGTGGACGGTGTTCCCCAAGGCGTGCGGCTCCTGGACCCGGGGCGCCCGCTCACCTGGATCAGCGGCCCGTCGGCCACCAGCGACATCGAGCTGAACCGGGTGGAGGGCGTGCACGGCCCCCGCACCCTGGAGGTGCTCGTGGTGGAGCCGGACGGGGACACGGCGGGGTCGGACGGGTCCTAGGGGCCCTTCGACCGCCAGTTCTCCAGGAGCTGTTCCAGCGCGTCGGGAACGTGGACCTCCTCCGCGAACGGCGCCTGGTACCGGGCGCCCGCGCCCTGCGGCCGCGGCTTCCGGGTCCTGGTCCCGGCGGGCCGCACGGGGAGGGTCCGGGAGCGTTCCTCGGGCTCGGCCCCACCCTCCCGCAGCGGCGCCTGGTACCGGGCGCCCTGCGGCGCTGGTTTGCGCTTCTTCCTGCGGACCCAGCGCGAGGCGGCGCGTTCGGGGCGGGGCTCGGACCGTGCCCGCTGCTGGCCGCGCTCGCCGGTCGGGGTGAACCACACGGGTAGCTCCACGAGGCCGTGCACGCTCAGTGAGGTGCGCCAGCGCAGGTCACCGGGCTCAGCCGCCATCACCATGCCGCGCATGCGGTCCACCGCGGTGTCGATGGCGGTGCGCACCAGTTCCCGGGCGAAGGCGGTGGCCGGGCAGCGGTGGGCACCCGCGCCCCAGGAGAGGTGGGAGCGGTTTCCCGCCAAGGCCATGGCATCGTCGGCGCCGCGGACCACGGAGGGGTCGGTGTGCGCTGAGGCGAAGCCGAACAGCAGGGGTTCGCCTCGGCGGATCCGGGCCCCCGAAAAACGGATGTCCCTAACGGAGTAGCGCCCGGCGAGCATCCGGATCGGGGAGTCGGTCCACATCACGTAGTCGACGAAGTCCTCGGGGGTGAGCGTGCCGCCCAGGTAGGCGGTCCACACGTTCGGGTCCTCCAAGAGCTTGAGCAGGGCGTTGCCGATGAGGTGGGTGGTGGGCTCGTGCCCGGTCTCCCACAGCAGGGACAACGCCTCCACCGCCTCGTCGTCGGTGAGCCCGTGCGGATGCGCCAGGATCCGGCTGGCGATGTCCTCGCCGGGTACGGCACGCTTGCGGGCGACCAGGCCCTGGAAATAGGAGCGCACACCCAGGGCAGCGGCTTCGGCCCGTTGCGGGTCGCCGTTCCAGAGCCGCTCGGTGAGGTCGGCCAGGAGGTGACCGTACGGGTCGGGAAGCCCGAAGAGTTCGTTGAGGACGAGCGCGGGCAGCGGGGCCGCGTAGTGGCCGACGAGGTCGGCCGAGCCCTCGGCCTCGACCGCGCCGAGCAGGTGCACCGCGGCACGTTGCACCACCGGGACCAGCTGCGGTGTGCCCACGGAGGCCAGCGCGTCCACGATGGGCAGGCGCAGCCTCTGGTGTTCGTCCCCGTCGCGGGCCAGCGCCCCGCTGCGGGCCGGCGGTGCGCCGCCGGGGCTCCAGAGCCGCGGGTCGGCGGAGAAGTAGATGTGGTCGCGCAGGACCTGGAGGTTCTCCTTGTAGCCGAGCAGGAGCCAACCGGGGACGCCGGGTGTGATCTCAACCGGGACCAGGCCGCCGAACCGGGTGCGCAGTTGCTCCCAGGGGAGTCCGCCCCCTTGGTGCAGTGGCAGAACCCCCTCGTAGGGGCAGCGCTCAGCGCTCTTTCCTCCGTGGACGTTGTCGCGGCCCGTGGATCCGGTTCCCTGGCGCATGGAGACTCCTGAGTGGCGGCGGTTGGGGGCGACGCTATGTCGTGGATGTTTCCGGGGTGCTTCCTCCAGGAAAGCTGCGCCTTTCGGTGCCCGGCACGGTGGCACACCGCAGGTCACGCCGGGTGAAGGCGACATAGCGCACAAGGAGTGGCTCCCCGCCCACAGGCCTGTTCTGACGGGTCACACGGGCAGCGACCAAAAGCCCTGTGGTTAAGGGGATCCTGCTTGCCATGCGCGGGGATGAGGGAGGACAATACGGCTGTTCACCGGATCCCCCGCCACGTCGGAAGGCCCTCATGACGGACACCTCCCCTACCGCGCCCTTGGACACGAGCGTTCCCCACTCCGCTCGGGTGTGGAACTACTGGTTGGGCGGCAAGGACCACTATCCGGTCGACCGCGAGCTCGGTGAGCAGATCGAACAGGCCTACCCCGAGATCGCCGACATCGCCCGAGCCGACCGCCAGTTCATCATCCGATCGGTCACCCACCTCGCCCGCGAAGAGGGCGTCCGCCAGTTCCTGGACATCGGCACCGGCCTACCCACCGCCAACAACACCCACGAAGTCGCCCAAGCGGCCGCACCCGAATCCCGCATCGTCTACGTCGACAACGACCCCATGGTGCTCGCCCACGCCAGAGCCCTGCTCACCAGCACCGAAAAAGGCAGCACCCACTACATCGACGCCGACCTCCTCGACCCGGAACCACTGCTCGCCCAAGCCCGCCAGTACCTGGACTTCACCCAGCCCATCGCGCTGACCTTCATGGGCACGCTCGTCCACTACCCCGTCGACGAGAAGATCTACTCACTCGTGCGGACGTACATGGACGCACTGCCCTCGGGCAGCTTCCTCGCCCTGAACGACAGCACCGACACCAGCCAACAGATCATCGACGCCGCCGCGGCCTGGAACGAGAACGCGGCACTGCCGATCCACCTGCGCACCCCGGAAGAGGTCGAGGCCTACTTCGACGGACTGCAGCTGCTCGAGCCGGGTGTGGTTTCCATCCCGTTCTGGCGCCCGAACCCGTCCGAAATCGGCAAGGTCAGGGAAGCGGCCCAGTACGGGGGTGTGGCACGCAAGCCCTGAGAACGCCGCTGTCCTCCGAACATCCTGCCGACTCAGAAGGCCCCCATGACGGACACCTCCCCTACCGCGCCCTTGGACACGAGCGTTCCCCACTCCGCTCGGGTCTGTGACTACTGGTTGGGCGGCAAGGACCACTATCCGGTCGACCGCGAGCTCGGTGAGCAGATCGAACAGGCCTACCCCGAGATCGCCGACATCGCCCGAGCCGACCGCCAGTTCATCATCCGATCGGTCACCCACCTCGCCCGCGAAGAGGGCGTCCGCCAGTTCCTGGACATCGGCACCGGCCTACCCACCGCCAACAACACCCACGAAGTCGCCCAAGCGGCCGCACCCGAATCCCGCATCGTCTACGTCGACAACGACCCCATGGTGCTCGCCCACGCCAGAGCCCTGCTCACCAGCACCGAAAAAGGCAGCACCCACTACATCGACGCCGACCTCCTCGACCCGGAACCACTGCTCGCCCAAGCCCGCCAGTACCTGGACTTCACCCAACCGATCGGCCTGGTCATCATGGGTACGCTCGGTCACTTTCCCGCCGACGAGGAGACCTACGCGCTGGCCCGCACCTACGTGGACGCCATGCCCTCGGGCAGCTATCTCGCCCTGTGTGACAGCACCGACACCAGCCAACAGATCATCGACGCCGCCGCGGCCTGGAACGAGAACGCGGCACAGCCCATCTACTTGCGCACGCCAGAACAAATCGAGGCCTTCTTCGACGGACTGCAGCTGCTCGAGCCCGGCGTAGTCTCCGTCCCCCTCTGGCGGCCTGGTCACAGTGACATCGGCGTCGTCTGCGACGTAGCCCAGTACGGGGGTG
Source organism: Nocardiopsis oceani (assembly GCF_054777395.1). Lineage (NCBI taxonomy): Bacteria > Bacillati > Actinomycetota > Actinomycetes > Streptosporangiales > Nocardiopsidaceae > Nocardiopsis > Nocardiopsis oceani. Next base: position 145,632 of record NZ_BAAHAR010000007.1, on the reverse strand, counting down.
TGGCCCGCAAGCCCTGAGGGCGGGCAACCCGCACCTTCCCGAATCCCCTCTCCCTGGCGGCGGGTAGGATGACCCGCTGGCTCCAGCACCCTTCGACCAGGGAGATTCACGGTGGGCAGGAAAGGCCGCAAGCGCGGCGACGCACGGGCGGACACCGAGTGGGCCGGGCCCGGCCCCTCGGACACCCTCGTGGAGGTGGTCACCGGTGCTGTCGACGCGCTCGTGCGCGGGCAGGAGGGCGGCGGCGTGGACCTGGCCGTGGCCCGCTTGGCCGACGTCGAGGACACCACCTGGGCCGGGGCTGCGGACCGGACCCTCTTCGACACCCTCCTCTTCGGGGTGGCCGACGCCTGGGCGCGCGGCTGGCAGCCCGCGGAAACGGTCCGGCACGTCACGCGCGAATCCGGGCCGTTGGCCGCCGCCGTGTGCGCGGAGGCCGTGGCGGCCGATCTCGCACGCCACTCCGCCGCGACGGTGGACCCCCGCTGGAGTGAGCAGGTCCGCGGCATGGGCACCGAAGCCCCGGCCGCGGACGGCCACCACCTGAGCCGGTTGGGTTCCGAACACGACCTGTTGCGCTTCGAGGCGGTCGAGGTGGTCCTCCGGCTGTTGGCACTGCTGCGTACCCTGCCTCCGATGCGCCGCCTCGGACCGCCGCCCGGCACCTTCCGTCCCGGTAGGCGGTCCGCGGCACCGGTGGACCGGAACCGCCTGCAACGCGTGCGTGCACTGCTCGCCAAGGCCGAGTCCACCGAGTTCCCGCAGGAGGCCGAAGCACTGACCGCCCGTGCCCAGGAGATGATGGCCCGGCACAGTATCGACCTCGCCCTGGTGGCGGCCGACCCCGACGCGCCCGAAGCGGCCGCGGCGCGCAGGCTGCCCGTCGACTCCCCCTACGACGAGCACCGGGCCGTACTGCTGAACGAGGTCGCCGAGGCCAACCACTGCCGGGCTGTGTGGCACCGAGAGCTGGGGCTGAGCACGGTGATGGGCTTCCCCGGTGACGTGGAGGCCGTGGACCTGCTGTACACGTCGCTGCTGGTACAGGCAGACGCGGCGATGCGGGTCAGCGGTTCGGCCCGGGACCGGTCGGGGCGCGGCGCCAAGAAGACCTTCCGTTCCTCCTTCATGTCCGCCTTCGCCGTACGCGTGGGCGAACGGCTCACCGAATCTGCGCGCACCACCGAGGAGGCGGTCGCCGCCGAGACCGGTACCGACCTGGTCCCGGTGTTCGCCGCCCGTGAGCGCGCGGTGGAGGCTGCCGTAGGCGAGGCCTTCGGGGCGCTGACCACCTCGCGGGTCCGCGGGCCGTCCAACGCCGAGGGCTGGTACGAGGGCCGCGCAGCCGCCGACGCGGCCTCCCTGGGAGCGCGCACCCGGCTGAACTAGTGCGCACCCCAGCTGAGCGAGGTCCACCGGCTGAGCGGTCAGGGAGCCTCACCCGCCATCAGCCAGCGGGTGACACCGATCTCCAGAAGGACGCGCCGCCCCGAATACCCCTCATAGCGCGTGCGCGGGTCCCAGTCGTAGCGGGCTCGGAAGGCCTCGAGCACGTCGCCGGGGAAGCCGGCGGTGTGCACGGTGACGAGCCCTTGGGCGACGACGGGCGCGTCTGCGTCCTCCAGGGCCAGGCTCACCCGCGGGTCGCGGCGGGCGTTGCGGGTCTTGACGGCGGTGGCGGAAGTCCCGATCCACCACCGTGCACGCAGGTGGACGAACCACACGGGAGACACGTGCGGTGAGCCGTCGGCGCGCAGCGTGCACAGCCATACGTTGCGGTCTGCGCTGAGCCGCCCGCGCAGCGCTTCGGGGGCGGGGACAGTTTTTTCCGTCGCGGTCACGTTGCTCCTGGGTCCGGCGGGCCTTGCGTGGGGATCATCGTGCTACCTCAACTTCGGTTGGGGTCAACCCGGAAATGCGAAAAAGACACCACCGGGCTTTTTTAGCGATCAGCGGCTTATGTCCGCACACGCAGCCTGATTGCCGGTGGCCTGGGAGGGCATGCGTTTCCGGATAGCATGGGCCTCGCCCTTTCGCGCGACGTTGACCACGCCGCCTCGGGCTCCGCAGGCCGGTAACCACAGGGTCTGACGTATGCGGATTTGCCACCCCAGCACCCCCGATGGGGTTTCGAGAACTGACCGTTTTCCACCTGTATTGAGAACGATGTCTACAATGCACGCCAACTCTGGGGGCACTTTTCCGGTCCGGGACACCGGCCGTTGGCGGCACCATTTCGCACTGCTGTGGAGCAGCGTGGCGCTGTCCAGCCTCGGGACCATGACCTTCAGCCTTGCGGTACCGCTCCTGGCCCTGTTCCACACGGGGTCGCCGGTGATGGCCGGGTGGATCGCGGCGGCCGGCATGGTTCCCCGGACCGTTCTGCACATCCCGATGGGCCTGATGGTCGACCGCCACGAGCCCCGCACCGTCATGGCGGTCGGGCTGGCGGCGCGCATCGCCTGCGTGGTCCTGCTGGTCGCGCCGGTCCTGCTGCTCGACGCGCCCGTCCTCCTGCTCGCGGCGGCCTCGGCCCTGCACGGGGTGTGCGGCACCCTCCACGCCACCGCCGGGGCCGCCGCCGTGCCCTGCCTGGTCCCGCGCGAGGAGCTCGCCGGGGCCGCCGCCAAGAACGAGGCCCGCAACGACGCCACCCAGATGATCGGACGCCCCCTCGGCGGTGCCCTCTACGGCGTGGCGCACGGGCTGCCCGCGCTCTTCGACACCGTCGTCTCCGCCCTGGCGCTGTGGGCCTCCCTGCTCCTCCCCCGGGTGCGGCGCCAGTCGCACCCGCCGGAACGCCTGTCGGGTCCCCGGCGACTCCTCCAAGAACTGGCCGGGGGCTTCCTCGTGCTCCGCGAAGACCGCTTCCTGCGCTTGGCGCTGATCGTGTGCGCGGTCACCAACGCCCTGTTCCAAGTGATCTGGCTGATCATCATGCTGACCGCGACGAGCGAGGGCCTGTCGGCGTTCCTCTTGGGGGTGGTGCTGGCCGCCACAGGCGCCGGCGGTGTGTTCGGCGCGCTGGTGGCCCCGGTCCTGGTCCGCCGACTGCACCCCACCCGGATGGTGGCGCTGTGCCTGTGGGCGTGGCTGTCCCTGACCCTTCTCCTCGCCCTGGCCGACCGTGCAGGGGCCGGGTGGCTGGTGGCCGCGCTCCCTCTGGTCTGGGGCGGAATCGGCTTCATCGGCGCGCACATGAACGTCACCGTGACGACCTACCACACCACCCACGTCCCGCCCGAGCTCTTGGGCCGCCTCACCGGAACAGTCCGCTTCCTCACCGGCGGTGCGCTACCGGTGGGCATGCTGGTCGGCGGCTACGCCCTGGAGTCCCTGGGTGTGCACCTCACGGTCCTGCTGGTGGCGGGGGCCACGGGCGTCCTCACCATCGTTTTCACGACCGGTCTTCTTCTGACGGCTCCACCTCACCACCAGTCCCGGCCGCCGCGGCCGGAAACGCCTCGGCCAGCCGACGAAGCCCTACCGTCAGGTGCTCGTGCGCCCGCTCCACCTCTCCACCCGGACCGTCCCCCACCTGGAGGTGGTTGAGGGCCTGGTCCACCGCCTCCCTCAGGTCGTCAACCGGTTCCTGCCGGTCCGGCGGCAGGACGTCGCGCACGCGCTCGACCGCGACCACCGCCTCATAGAGGTGGTCCCTGGCCTGACGCACCTGTTCGGGCAGGTCGTTCCCGCCCTGCTTGGGCGGGCCGTGCGCGCGCAGCTGAGCGATGTGGCGCATGCCGATGTCGAGCTGCAGCACAGCCCGGCGCACGTCGTCGAGCCGGGTGCGCACCTCGCGCCCCCAGGAGCGGTCCCGCTCGTCCTCACGCTGCTCCCGTTCCCGCTCCAGGGCGTACTCGGCCCTCCAGCGCTCGACCATCTCCGCGCGGTGAGCCGCCAGCGCCGTCCCACCCAACGTGCTGACCGCCGTCACCACCCCCGTGATCAGGGCGACCAGAACAGTGGGATCCACGCTCAGCCCCACCCCCCGTCGACAACGCCGCCTCGCTCCGCGCGGATCTCCCCACGGGTCCGACGCGCCTCGGTCATCCCGCTCGCACCCACGAGAACCCCTTCGAGTACGTCCAGTGCGGACTGCGCCTGCCGCGCGAGCCACAGCACCTGACCGATCCCGGTCCGCAGGCTCGGGTCGGCGTACACCCGGCTCTCCGCGGCGGCCACTCCGGCCAACCCTGCCGCCCGTTCACCGCTCAGCAACCGGTTGCGCGCCTCCGCAACCAGCGCTCGCGAAACCGCGGCCCCGTCGCCAACGGACTCGTGTGCCCTCCCCGCCTCGGCGTAGTGCTCGGCGGCGGACCGGTGATCACCGCGCTCGAAAGCCAGGTCGCCTAGGAGCACGGCGAGCAGCGCACGCACTCGAGGTTCCGGAGAGGGCTCGGTGCGCAACGCCTGCCGTACGTGCTCGGCACACAGGACTGCTTCGCCCCGGGTGTAGGCCGCACGGGCGACGTGCAAGCGTTCCCACCCGCTCCACGGAGACAGTCCCTGCGGGTAGGAGGACAGCGCCAGTGCCATCAGGGGGCGGGCCAACCGCGGGTGGCGCAACAGGTAGGCGGAACCGTCCCGTTCCGCGGTGACCAGGTGGCGGTCCTCCAAGGCGTGGACCACCCCCGGTGTGAGCGCGCTGTCCGGGTCTTCGCAGGCCGACCTCCCCACACCCTGGTCCGAGACCGCCACCCTGCGCAGCCAGGCGTGGGGGACGTCCGGCGGCACCAGGTGTTCGGCGGCGACCTGCTCGAGGACGCCAGCGATCCGCTCGGTGAGTGCACGGTCGACTTCGGTGCCGCTCTCCGGGACCAGGGAGGTACCGGTCTCAGTCGCCTCCTGCCACAGGGTCAGGCCCAAGAGCTGGAGGAGGGAGGGGTCGACCGTGTCGCTGTGCTCGCAGGGACGTCCCCGCTGATCGCGCACCGTCCTCGCTTCCTCCACCAGGCGGCGGGGCTCCTCCGGTGCGAGGCGGGAACCGAACCGGGCCAGGGAACGCGCGACCACGTCGACGGCGGTGCTCGGGGTGAACGGGGCCAGGCCGACCTCGGCGTGTTCGACCTCGCGTTTCTCCACCAGTCGCCGGAGATCGTCGAGGTGGTCCGTGCGGACAGTGAGCAACAGGCGCAGGTCGACGCAGTTCTCCATGGCGGAGAACAACTCGTCCAGGAAGTCCCTGCGCCACTGTTCGCGCGCGCCCGAACGGCGCAGGAGGAGCTCGGTCTGATCCACCACGGCGAACAGGGGGCGCGCGAACCCGTACCGGTCGGTGCTCTCGTGGGTGCGCAGATAGTCGGTGACGGAGGTACCGGGGGTGTGGGTGGGAAACTCCGAAGGGCTCCAGAGCGCCAGCACGGCCCGGGTGTAGGGGTTCTGGCCGGGCAGGACGGCGGTGGGAAAGGTCGGGTCGAAACTCAGGTCGCCCGAAGGCAGGACCGTGCTGCCGTCAGCGCTGAGGGCGGGGACGGCCCCGGACACCACCAGTGAGGTCTTGCCGACGCCGTTGTGTCCGTGCAGCACCGTGAGCCGGTTCCGGCGCCAGGAACGCACCAGCTCTTCGGTCTCCTCCTCCCGGCCGAGGAAATAGTGGCGGTCCGAGGCAAGGAAAGGCCGCGGACCGACGAACGGGCCCTCTGTGCGCCCGATGGGGGCTCGTGTCATGAAGCAGCTCCCGGCCAGCGATAAGAGGAGTGGTTCTGGCGCGAAACGGCGCTGTCCATGGTGCCATGAATCAGGTCTCCCTTTCGAGACCCGGCGACATTCCTGTGTCCTTTTCGCTGCACTGAACCATCCGGTCCAGCCCCCGTCGGCATAAGGCGTGACCAGGGGTCGCGCCTTTCGACACTTCCGGCCAGAAGCCGGTGAACTCAGCCCGGCTCGTTGGAGAACCCGGCCACCACCTCGGCGCCCGCGTCGCGGGGGTCGAGCACGGCCCGGAGCGCCTCAGCGATCGCTGAACCGCCGATGCCGTCGAGGTCGCGCAGTGTCAGTCCACCCACGTCCACCAGTGCTGTCGGCCCGGTGAACTCGTGTTCGCCCATCACTTTCCCTCCGTACGTCCGCCCTTTGACAGCCATGCATGAAAGGACGGTGCGTACCGTCCTTTCAGCTTTCCGAGTTGTCCTAGGAAGTTCTTACCACGGACCTGTTGCTCCCTAACCTCATCGCCTACGCTGATTCCATATCGAACCCCCACGGACAACATCCGCCGCCACAACACAACACCCGGTATTTCTGTTGACCGGAAAAGGGACCGATGGGGCCAATGTGAAACCGGAGGACACCGCGTGACCGCTCCCAAAGGGAACTTCCCCAACCAGGGCAAGAACCGATTCCCGGAGGTGTGGGGAAGGGTCCCACCGCGCCACAAGAACTTCACCGGACGCAGCGACCAGATCAACAGCCTCCGCGCCAGTCTGCTCAACCAGATCACGGCCGTGGTCCCCCAGGCCCCATCTGACCCCGTCGTCCCCCGCACCCTGCAGGGTTACGGCGGTGTGGGCAAGACCCTGATGGCCGTGGAGTACGCCCACCGCTTCCGGGGCGAGTACGACCTGGTCTGGTGGGTCATGGCCGACCAGCCGGGCCTGGTGCGCTCGTCACTTGCGCACCTGGCGCCGCACCTGAACCTGCCCGGCCCGGCGGTGACCGGCGTGGAGGACGCAGCGAACGGAGTACTCGAAGCGCTGCGCAGGGGTGAGCCGTACGAGCGCTGGCTGATCATCTTCGACAACGCCGACGAACCCGAGGAGCTCTCCGACGTCATCCCCCAGGGCCCGGGGCACGTCCTGATCACCACGCGCAACCACCGGTGGGAGGGCGTGGCCGAGAAGGTTCCGGTCAACGTGTTCACCGAGCAGGAGAGCGTGGAGTTCTTCAAGAAGCGCATCCCCCGAGGCATCACCACCGCGGAGGCCGCGGAACTTTCCGAGGCCCTCGGCCACCTACCCTTGGCGCTGGAACAGGCCGGGGCCCTCCAAGCCGAGACGGGGATGTCCGCCGAGGAGTACCTGCGCTTGCTGGCGGAGCGCACGGGCCCCCTGCTGCGCGAGGGCAAGCCACCGGAGTACCCCAAGCCGATGACGGCTGCCTGGCAGCTGTCCGTGGCCAAACTCCAGGAGAACCTGCCCGAGGGCATGGAGCTGCTGCGCAGCTGCGCCTTCTTCGGCCCGGAACCGATCCCCCGCGACCTGTTCTTCCCGGTTGAGGGCGGCAGGGTGCGGCCGGAGATGTCGGACCTGATGTCCGACCCCATCCGCCTGAGCAAGGCCATCGGCCAACTCGGCCGGTACGCGCTGGTCCGCCTCGACCAGTCCAGCCGCACCATCCAGATGCACCGGTTGATCCAGGCCCTGCTACGCGAAGAACTGGACGACGCCGAGCAGGAGGTGATCCGGAACGAGGTGTGGTCCCTGCTCAGCGCGGCGGCGCCGAAGACCTTCACAGACGAGCCCGCTCAGACGCGGTACCACGAGCTCCTCTCCCACGTGGGCCCGGCGAGGGTCGCCGAGTCCGACCTACCCGAGGTCCGCCGGTTCGCGCTCAACATGCTGAGCTTCCTCTACGTGTCCGGCAACTTCGAGACCGCCAGTTGGCACGCCCGGAACTTCATCCAGATGTGGACCGAGGACTCCGGCGACGAGGACGCCTATGTTCTCGAGGCCCAAGCCAAGTACGCCAACCGGCTCCGCGACCTGGGGCGCTACGTCGAGGCGCACGACCTCAACCGGTCGATCCTGCCCAAGATGCGCTCCCAACTGGGTGAGTCCCACGCGGAGACCCTGGGTGTCCTCTCCGGCCTGGGCGCGGACTACCGGGCCAGAGGCGACTTCTGGCAGGCCCGCGAGCACGACGAGGAAGTTCTGCGCCAACACCAGGAGGCCTTCGGCCCCAACGACCCCGCCACTCTGCGCGCGCTGAACAACCTCGCCCTCGACCACGCGCTCACCAGCGACTTCGTCGGAGCCCAGAGCAAGCACGAGCGCGCCTACATGCTGTTCAAGCGCACCGCTCCGGCCGGCGGTTCGCCAGCGCTGTTGAACTTCTGGTCAGGGCTGGCCCAGGTGGTACGCCTGTCCGGCGACTTCACCGAAGCCTGCGACCTGGGCGAGGACGCGCTCTCCTACGGTCGGGACCAGCTCGGGGTGGAGGACCCGCGCACCCTGCGCACCCAGATCGACCTGGCGATCGCCCGGCGCCTGTCCGGAGAGCTCGAGGAAGCCCTCCAACTCGGTCAGGACGCCCACTCCCGCTACCTGCGCCTGCACAGCATCAACCATCCGAGCACCCTCGCGGCGGCGATGTGCCTGGCCAACCTGTGGCGGATGACCGGCGAACTGGCCGGTGCCCTGGAACTGGCCGAAGACACCGACATGCGCTACGCCCAGGCCTATGGCGCCGACCACCCCTACAAGCACGGGTGCACGAGCAACGTGGCCTTGCTGTACCGCCTGATGGGCGACCCGGCACGCTCGCGTTCGATGAACGAGTCGGCGCTCACCGCCTTGGAGGCCCGGCTCGGCCGCAACCACCACTACACGCTGGCGGCCGCCACCAACCTGGCCAGCGACCTGGCGGCGCTCGGCGAAACGAAGAACGCAGCCCGGCTGGGCCGCGGCACTCTGCGCCGCTACCGGGCCCTGCTGGGTGAGGAGCACCCGAGCACCCTGGCCTGCGCCACCAACCTGGTGCTGGACCTCAGAGGGGAGTTGGAGACGGAGGAGGCCGACGAACTGGCCGACCAGACCTTCACCGGTTATGTGCGCACCCTCGGACGCGAGCACGACTTCACCAACGCGATGGGCGAGGGCCGGCGGCTGGTGGCCGACTTCGACCCGCCCCTGCTCTGACCATACGTGCGGGGTGGGTGAGGGCTTACCTCCGGCTGCCCCGTGCGTGTGGCCCGATCCGCTCAGGCGTTGCGTTGGCGCCATCGGGCCAGGTGGTCGCGGGCTGCCGCCTGGGCCGCCTTCTCAGCCTCTGGGGGGACCGGCTCGGCCAGCCAGGAACGCAGGGTCTGGTCCGTGATGGACAGGAACCTCTTGCCCTCGGTGGTGAGCCTTCCGGAATCGGCCAGGGCACGTGAGGCGTCGGCGGTGGAGCGGCGCCAGTGGGCGAACTCCACGTGGGCCTGCCGTGCATCCTCACCCGAAACGGTGTGCCGGTGCCTGCGCCAGAACCCCGCCACCCCCAGGTGCGCGTACACCCCCTGCAGCAGCCCGGCGGCGGGCCGGGGGTCGGGGCGCCAAGGCGCATAGTAGCGGCTGCCGTCCTCTGGCAGGGTGAGGTCCACCAGGTCGAGCAGCGCCGTGAGCTTGGCGTGCTGGACCTCGTGGGCGAAGGTGAGCGCCAGCAGTACCGGCCCTGGAGGGGTGGACAGCCCGAGGTTTCCGAAGGCGTGTTGTGCGGTGGCGCTGGTGTGGGTGCGCCCGCCCGGGGCGGCGATGGGGGTGAGGGTCACGACGATGTCGACGGTCTCCCGCGCGACCGTCCAGTGGTCCCGCACCAGCGTCCGCCACGCACCGTGCAGGGCTCGGCGCCACCGCGCGAGCTCCTGCGGTCCGAGCCGGTGGGCCACCAGTTCCGCGCCGGGCATGCGGTCGGGGTCCTGGTCGTCCAAGAGGAGCGCGATCCGTCTTTCCCGGTATTCGGCGGACAGGCGGCGCAAGGCGTGCCAACCGGGCCCGTCTTCGTGGGGGTCCTCGGGGACCTGCACCCGCGGACCACGCTCCGCCCGTACCGTGGCCCGGCCGCCCTCGGTTTCGAACAGGGCGGGGCCGGCCTCGGCCCCGACCAGGGCCCGGCCCAGCGAAGGCAGGGGTGCGGTGGGCCCGTAGAGCGGCACCTCGATCCGCGCGGCGGTCCCGCTCCGCAGCGCGGCCGCGGCGGCGAGCGAAGCCATCGGGGCCACTCTGGGTTCCTCGGGCCGGTGCCCGGCCAGAGCCAGGGCGGTCCGGCGGGCCCACACGCCCACGGTGGGGTGGCGCAGCACCGCCGACACCCGTTGCGGGTCGTGCTCCTGCGCTCGGGACAGCAGGGCGTAGGCGCTCCGTGCCCGGTCGGCCTCGGGGTGGTCCGCGCTCTCGGCCGCCTCCACGACCTGGCGCAGCAGCAGGAGGTGCTTGCCGTACTGTGCTGAGCGCAGGAGGGCGGTGGCCTCGGCCCCGCCACCGCCCCGTGCCAGCGCGTCGAACTCCTCGTCCGGGACCGGCCCTGGCATTCAGCGCCCTTCTCTGAGCTGGGCCACGTCCGCGGCCACGGTGTCATGAATGTGCGTGATGAGGTGGAACAGGTCCGAGCAGAACACGGACGGGTTGAGGAAGCCGGTCCCCTCGCGGTAGCGGTGGGGGTAGAGGCCCCCGCCGCAGACACGGGAGAGCGGGCACTCGGTACAGGTGGGGCTGAGCGCACGGGAACCGATCTGGCGTGCGGCGACCGAGGGCAGGTACAGGGCATCGTCGAAAGGGTGGTTGAAGGTGTGCAGGGGTGTGCTCGCCGCCCCCTCGAAGGCGGACTTGAGGGTGTCGACCTGCTCGATGGAGCCGTCGGTCTCGACCACCACCAGGGCGGCCGGGGACAGGCCGACGGTCTCGGTGCGCGAGGGGCTGCCCAGGACGAGGCGGACGATCTCGTTGAACATGCGGATGTTGGTCTCCCGCTCCGCGGTCCGGTACCAGCGGTCGAACACGGACACGAGCCAGGCCCCGTAGCGCGGTTCGGTCGGCGACCACCCGGGCGGCGGCTCGTCCCAGTTGCCGTGTGGGAGGAGGAAGTCGACGCTGGGCGGCTCGTACTCCAGGAGGTGCTCGTAGGTGGTGACCGGGTCCGACTCCAGGTCCACTGTGGCGAGCAGCCCGGACATCAGGTGGGGGTGTCTGGCGTTGAGCCGTTCGATCCCCGCACGGACCTCGGCGTGGGTACCGCGCCCGTTGGCCCTGACCCGGTGCCGGTCGTGGTCGGCCTCGGCCCCGTCGATGCTCACCCCGACCCGGATCCCGAGCTCCTCGAACAGGTCGAGGAAATGGGAGTCGATCAGGACACCGTTGGTCTGGACGGTGAGGGCGGCGTGCACATCGGGTTCGCAAGCCTTGCGCAGGGATTGGACGGTGTGTCGGAGGTGGTCGAGTCCGACCAGGAGGGGTTCGCCGCCATGGAGCACCACCGATACGCGTTCGCGGCCGTGGGCGCGGGCGTGCTCGGCGATGCGTTCGGCCACCCGGTCTACCGTCGGCCGGGACATCCGCCGCGGCTGCGCGCGCCAGCTCTGGTCGGCCATCTCGTACATGTAGCAGTAGTCGCAGGCCAGGTTGCAGCGGCTGTGGATCTTGAGGATGAACTCCCGAAAGGGAGTGGGCCGCCAGCCGCGTCCGAGCAGCCCGTCGACATCCATGCCTCCGGGCCATTCCCTGGGTCTTTCCGCTTCGGTGCTCCTTGCCACGTCGGTGGCCTCCTGGGACGAGGGGCGAGCGAAATTCTGTCAATTATCGCATTTACCCACGTATCTACTCTCCTGGCGTATTCACAAACCTCACCCGCGGCTAGTCCACCAGCGCGCGAACGCAGCGGCGACCTGACCCGGGAACCCGCACACCTCCGCTGCGGACGACAGATTCCGCCCCTGGCGCCCCTTCCCGGCCCACGGCCCCCAAACGTCACGCCCCACCAGAGAATGGCCGATTCCGGCCAGTAGAACAATGGTTGGCCATTACGCTCTTGAGGTAGTTGCCGTCCGACCAGAGCTCCGGGTGTTCACGATTTCGTCACCTTTCCCGATCTTTTCCACCCCGCTTCACCGCACCCCCAAAGACCTCAGGGAAAAACGGTCGCATTCCTACCCCGCCCGTATGGCCGGATCCCCCTTCCGGCACCGACCGTTCCCAGAAGGCATCCTTGCCGTGATCGCCGCAGTCGGATGCGCCGGCTGCTCAACCGCCTCGAACCACACGATGGGCATGAGCGGGCGGGGTGAGTTCCGACCAGGGCTTCGCCATGGCCAAGTGAGCACCCTCCACAGAAGGCGCTGAGGCGGCCCTGAGCTGGCGGGTTTCGCTGTTTTCCCGTGCGAGGGCACCCGACGGGGTTATTCTGATGCCGTTTGCACCATCTAACGTTCGGTAACTCGCCATGACTGAGCGCATCGCACCGGCCATTTCCGCCTGCCTCGCCTGGGCGGAGGACGCAGAGCCCCCGCCCGAGCTGGAGGTGGCCGACCTCGCCCTCCTCCTCAGCACCCACCTCGACTCCGGGGCCCCCGAACCCGGCGACTGGACCGTCGACGACGTGCGGGAGGTCGCCGCGCTCCTCCGCGGCCGGACGGAGCTGCCGGGGAGCCTCCGAGAGTCCTGGCTCTCCTGGTGCGACCACCTCGTCGCCACCGGTCGGCTGATCTCCGCCGAGAGCCCGCGCCGCCTGCGCGCCGCCATCGAGGAAGTGGACCTGGCCCCGGGCGATATCACCGGCCCCGCACCCGAACCCCTGGCCGAGGTGGCCGCACCTCTCCTGGACCGGCTGGGTTACGGGTCGGTGGACGAACCCGAACCTCTGCTGCCCTTCGTGCCCGCGCCCCTGGCCGAACTGGACAGCCGGGCCTGGGCCTGCACCACCCTGCGGCGAGCCGCCCGGCTCGCCGCCTGGGTGGACCCTGACCGGCTCCTGCGGGAGGGCACCGACCGCGACGATCTCTGCGAACAGGACACCGAGCAGGCGGCCGAGGACCTGGGCACCACCCCGGATGAGGTGCGCTTCCTGTTCACCGTCGCCCGATCCGCGGCCCTGCTCCGCACGACCTACCTCCACGTGCTGCCGGGCCCGGCCGCGCTCGCCGCGGTCGAGGAGCGGCCCGGCGCGATCGCCGACGCCTGGGCGGACTCTCTGACCACCATGGCGGCCCTGTCCAGCCCGGCGCCGTTCCTACTGCTCACCGAACTGTTCCTGGCAGGCCGGGCACACACACCGTTCGAGCTGATCCGCACCTGCGGCCCTGGGGCGGTCCCCGATGGGGAGGCGCCGGAGCAGCACGTCCGTCAGGTGCTGAAAGTCCTGGCCGACCTCGACGCGGTGGAAGAGGTCGGCGACGAACGGTACCGGATCACCGGCCTGGGCGATCACTGCGCCGCCCGCCACCTGCGCGTGTCCGGGGTCGACGTGCCGGAGGCCCCGCCGGTGTCCGGATTGGACGCGCGGCCGTTCCTGCGCCTGTTGGAGGAGGCCCGGCCCGTGGACGTGGAGGCCCTGCTGGACCGGTGGCTGGCCGGGCAGGCCCCACGGTGCGCTGCCCGCGCCCTGGTCGACGCGGGCCTGGTCCCGGCCAACAGCGACACGGAGGCTTTCGTCCGCGCGGTGGCCGAGCGCCCCTGGGCGGACGTCGTCCTCGCCCACCTCGCGGAGGGCCCGCTGAAGGGCACCGCCGAACTGGCCCGGTAGAACCTGAGGAAGAGTGCCCAGAGGCATCAGCCCACCGCGAGCGGGGGTCGGCGGTCGCTCCAGGGGACGGCCTGCTCCAGCTGGGCGGCGACGGCGAGCAGCAGGTCCTCGCGCCCGTAGGGTGCCACGATCTGCACGCCGATGGGCAGTCCTTCACGGCTCTGGGCCAGGGGCAGGCTGACCGCCGGGTGGCCCGACACGTTGAACGGGGCGGTGAACGGACCGTGGGCGTAGATGCTCCGCAGCCAGGAGCGCACCGTGTGGTTGCTTCCGTGGTCCAGAGTGCCGTGCGGGGCTGGCAGAGCCGCCAGGGTGGGGGTGACCAACAGGTCGTGTTCCTGGAAGAAGCGGCCCACCGGGCTGGTGACCCGGTGCTGGGCCTGGAGACAGGCGACCACGTCCATGGCGCCGTATCCCCGCGATTCGGTCAGGATGCGCGCCGGAACGGCCTCCATCAGTGCCGGATCGGGCGGTCGGGCCCCGGTGAACAGCGCGGCTGTGGTGCTCACCGCGGCGAGCACCGACGCCTCCACCACGTCCTCGGACTCGAACGCCGGCGCGTCCTCCGCCACCACGTGCCCGATCCATTCCAGCACCCGGCCAACGTCGCGTGTGGCCTCGGCGACCTGCGGGTCCACCCGGGTCTGGGCCCATGGCCGGGTGGTCACCGCGATCCGCAGCCGCCCGGGGTCGCCGCGCGCGGCATCGGCGTAAGTGCCCCGGACCGGAGGCGCCAGGTGTTTCTCCCCGATCGGCGGAGCGCCCACCAGGTCGAGCAGCAGGGCGGCGTCCCGCACCGTCCGGGTCAGACCGAACTCGCACACGAGCCCGAAGGCGGCCTCTCCTACTAAGGGCCCGCAGGGGACGCGGCCCCGACTGGGTTTGAGCCCGACCACACCGCAGGACGAAGCCGGTACCCGGATCGACCCCCCGCCGTCGTTGCCGTGGGCGAAGGGCACCGCGCCCGCAGCCACCAGTGCCGCCGAACCCCCGCTGGACCCGCCGACCCCGCGCCCGGTGTCCCACGGATTGCGCGTGACCCCGTGCGCCAGGGATTCGGTGGCGAAACTCAGCCCCAGCTCGGGCGCGGTGCTCTGGCCGAGGGCCGTCAACCCGGCTCTCCGGAAGCGGGCCATCACCTCCTGGTCGGCGGCGGCCACGGCCCCGTGCAGGGACCGACTACCGAGGGTGAAGGGCACGCCCCGGGCCACCGGTCCGCTGTCCTTGAGCACGAAGGGCACCCCGGACAGAGGGCCATCGGGGTCATAGGCGAGGCCGGGTTCGAAGAGGGGCCGGGTGAGTGCGTTGAGGTCGGCGTCCGCTGAGGCCAGGCATTCCCTGGCGGCCGATTCGACCTCGGCCGGGCTCACCTGTCCCGCGCGCAGCGCCGCGGCCAGCCCGGTGGCGTCCAGGCCCGCGTACTCGTGAGCATTCAACGTCAGTCCTTGAGCACGCGCTCATAGGCCAGGAGGTCGACCCCGGGCACCGGGTTCCAGTCGCGTTCGGGCAGGCGGACGAACCCGTGCGCCTCGTACAGGCGCTGGGCTCCGGTCATCACCGTCTGTGTGCACAGCACCAGACGGGACGCTCCCTCTTCCTCGGCCCGTTCGGCCACGGCGCGCACCAGAGCAGCCCCGATCCCCCGCCGCTGGACCGTGGGGTCCACGGCGAAGGCGCGCACCTCCACCTCGTCCGGGCCGCGGGCGATCTCGCTGTGCGGTCCCCAGGGCACGAACACCACCGTGCCGACCACACGCTGGTCCTCCACGGCCACCAGTACCTCGTCGCGGCCGCTCCAGCCCAAGTCCCGCAGGGTGTCGGCGTACACGGGGCTCGCGTCCAGCAGCCCCTGAGCGTTGTAGGCCTGGACCCGGAGCTCACCGATGGTCTGCCGCTCGGAGGGCAGCGCGGTACGAATCATCATGGACGTATCTAAACAGCCCCGGGGACCGCCCGCACCGGGTTTCCGGCCCGCACCGAGTCCTCAGTCTGGCCCCGGTGCTCCGGGTCGGGCCGGGTCCCCTCGGCCCTTGTCCGAGCACGGGTTGTCCACAGGCGCTCAGCGCAAACGCGCGCGATCCCCGATGATGGTGGTGCAGCCGCGCCATCACCGACTCGGAGGCAGGCGCGGACCCCACGGGAGAACTGCGAGGGTGCGTAAAGGGATCCCGGTCCCCAAGGACCGGGCTTTCAACCCCCGTGGTTGAGGCCGCCTTTACCAGACCCAGCCATCACCCTAGAGGAGGTGACCTCGATGGCTACGTTCCGCACAGGACAGCCGACCCACCAAGCCGTGCTTCCCCAGCAGCCCGCCCGTCGCCCTGCACCACCCTCAACGGACGCCTCCGGCGCAGCCCTTTTCCTTCTGGAATCCGTGCCAGCAGACACCCCCCGGATCGGGAACGAAACGGGGCACGGACACCACCACGCGGTGGTACCCGGTGCCGAACATGGTCGAGGGGAGACCACCGGCACCCCACCCGGTACCGGTGGCGCCACCCCCAACCCCCAGGTTGGGGAACAGCACCGTGAGGTGCCCACCACCCACCCGTCCGTGTTCGTCCTCGACAAACACCACGTCCCCCTCCAACCGTGCCCTCCCGCCCGGGCCCGCAAGCTCCTAGCCAAGAAGCGGGCGGTGGTGCACCGCCACACCCCCTTCACCATCCGCCTCACAGACCGCACGCGCGCCGACTCCGAAGTCGACGGCGTCGAACTCGGCATCGACCCGGGCTCTCAGCACACCGGTATCGCCGTGTTCACCGCCCAGGCCGGTGAGCGCCGGGGCCGCTACAGCCTCCAGCCCGA
Source organism: Nocardiopsis oceani (assembly GCF_054777395.1). NCBI lineage: Bacteria > Bacillati > Actinomycetota > Actinomycetes > Streptosporangiales > Nocardiopsidaceae > Nocardiopsis > Nocardiopsis oceani. The sequence goes on along the minus strand of NZ_BAAHAR010000007.1, from coordinate 129,393 downwards.
CCACCGCGGTGCCCAGATCTCAAAGAAGATAGGCCAGCGCTCCGCCTACCGGCGGCGGCGACGTGGCGCGAACCTGCGCTACCGCACGCCCCGGTTCGCCAACCGCACCCGCCCTACAGGATGGCTGGCCCGGGTGCTGGCCCGCTCCCAGGCTCCGCTGCGGGATGCGGCCGCGGCGCAGTCCACCCGGTGGGCGCTCTGGCGCGCCCTGGACCAGCGCCTGCCCACCCGCGTGGGCTCGGGTGGGCGCACCAAATTCAACCGCACCCGCAACCGGCTCCCCAAGTCCCACACCCTGGACGCCCTGGCCGTGGGCAAGGTCGAGACCATCACCCACACCGTGGACACAGTGCTGGTGGCCGGGTGCGCCGGGCGCGGCTCCTACGTCCGCACCCGAACCGACAAACACGGCTTCCCCCGACTGCGACTGCCCCGGGTCAAGCGCTTCTTCTCCTTCGCCACCGGTGACCTGGTCCGCGCAGTAGTCCCCAAGGGCAAAAAGAAGGGCACGCACACCGGCCGGGTCGCCGTGCGCGCCACGGGCAGGTTCAACATCACCACCACCCAAGGCACCGTCCAGGGCATCAACCACCGGCACATGCGGCTGCTCCAACGAGCCGACGGCTACGCCTACACCACACGGAAGGAGCAGGGCGTTTCCTCCCGGCCCTGAAGGACCGGGTTTCCACGCCCAACAAACCGATGACCGCTTCCGTCGCCGATGCCGTCCGTTCCTGCCTCGACTGGGCCCGAAGCTCCAACCCGCCCCGCTCGGTCGATCCCCGATTCCTCACCAGACTCCTCACCGTCCACGGCAGCGTGCGCTCCGACCCCGGTGACTGGGACGTCGACGACGTCACCCGGGTCACGCTCACCCTGTCCGCCTCGGGACCGGTGCCCGAAGACTTCCGCCAGACCTGGCTGACCTGGTGCGACCACCTCGTGAACCGGGGACTGCTCGGTCCTGCGGAGAGCCCGCGCAGACTGCGGGCCGCCGTGGAGTCCGCGGCGCTCCTCCCCCGACAGCAACTGAGCGCGCTGGGCCCGGAAGGGGTCGGCAGCCCTTGGTGGGACGAGCTCTGGGAGCCAGAGGAGCTGCCGCGCGTCCACCTGCCACCGGCCGTACAATCGGCTCCCGACGCACGGTCCTGCCCACGCCTGGAACAGGCGCTGCGCCTCGCCAGCTGGGTGGGCGGGGGCCTCCCCCTGGCTGACGACACCGAACACGAGACCCTCACCGGGGGCGCCCGAGTGGAGGCCGCCGCACACCTGGGGCTGCCCGCCGAGCGGATCCCGCTGCTGTTCGAGACCGCGCTGCGTGCCGGGTTCCTGCGCGCCACCTATACCGAGGCCCGCCCCGGCCCCGCCGCTCAGATCTGGGAAGACGACGCGCGCATCGTGCGTTCCTGGGCCGAGGCCCTGCCCGCCATGGTGTCCCCGCACGGCACCCTGGGCCTGCGGGTCCTCGGTGAACTCTTCACCTCCGGCGGTGTGTGGACCGTTCCTGAACTGACGGAGGCGCTCGCCCCCTGGTCCGACGCGGCCGAGGCGGGCCGGACGGCGGCGACGGTGGAGACCCTGGTCCGCTTGGGTGCGGTCGAGGCCGCCCCGGGGGCGGGGGTGCGCATCACCGCCCTGGGCGACCACGCCATGGCCCACCGCTGGTGGCGGTGGGGGATCACGCTGCCGGGTTACCCGCCCACCTCCGACATGTCCGCGCGGGAACTGCTCTTCCACCTCTGGGAGGGCCGCCCGGTCGACACCGCCCGGCTGGGTCGCCGGTGGATGGCCGAACGGGGCGTGCGGACCGCGGCCCGCGAACTCCTGGAGGTGTGCGCCGAGCTCGGTGCCTGGCGCCAGCGCGTGGATGTGTTCCGGCTCTTCCGTGGTCTGGAGCCCGAGCTGGGTGCGGTGCTCGACGGTTACCGCGACCACCCCGTCCTGGGCGGCTGGGTCGCCCACGCACGTCAGGTACCGGGCCGGGTCCGTCTCGAACAGTTGGTGGTGGTCCTGCTCGACACCTACGCCCTGCGCATCGAGGCAGGCAGTCCCCTGCCCGCGGACGCCCCGCTGTGGCGGGACCCGGAAGCGGTCACGGCGATGATGTGGCGCTCGGGGCACCCGGCGACCGACAGCGTGCTCGGCGCGATCGCCTTGGGTGCGCTGGGTCCGTATCCGGCACGCGCGGCCCGCCGGGCCCGCTTCACCACGTCTGGCACCCACCGCTGACCTTCGGGCTCTGGTGGGATCCGGTACCGACCGGTGGACTGTGACCAGCGAGGTCCCGTTGGCGGCCTGCCTGCGCGGGGTCGGGCTTCCGTGACCGTTCGTAGTTTCGGCGATCGGGGAACCATTTTTCGGCTCGGTGGCGTTAAGCCGATATAAGTGCTGTTCGGACCCATCCGGTATCAGGGGTCCCATGGAACGCCTCCGAAAGACCGGAGGGACGAGGCGAGGAACGCGATGCGCCACCTACCCGGCCAGCAGGGCCACCAGTTTCACGGCCAATCGGCCGTTCCGTTCCAGCGGGCATCCAGTGCTCCCCTCGGGACGGAAGCCGATGTTGTCACCTTCGACTCCCGCCACCAGAAGAACGGGCTGGTGCTGAGTGTCGCGGGCGAAGTGGACATGGCGACCGCGGACCTCTTCGAGGAGGCCGTCAACCACGCGCTCATCACCTCACCGGGCGGCCGGGTCGTCCTGGACCTGCACGCCCTGAGCTTCATCGACTCCAGCGGCCTGGCCGTACTCATCCGCACCTACAAGTTGGCCAGGGACCAGGGGACGGTGCTCATCATCGCCGCCGCCACCAACCGGATCGCCCGGACGTTGAGCCTGGTCGGGCTGGACCGCCGCCTGCCGCTGGTCACGACCGTGGACGAGGCGCTGGAGTCGGCGCAGGCCTCCTGAACCGCCTGTCCATCGCGGCTGTCCCGTCCAACGCGTTCGTGTAACTCGGCCGTCCCGTCTGAGCGCGGTCCCGGGGATGTCCGTAAAGGTCCCGCGGCCCGCAGGCTGCCGCGCTGGGTCAGGATTTGCGGGCGAGCCCGCAGTACTGCGCGACCTCTGCCGCCTCGCCCTCCTCGTCCGGGCCCGGACGCCACTTCGGGGCCGAGACCACCCCCGGCTCCAGCAGTTCCAGGCCGTCGAAGAACCCGGCGATCTCGTCGGGGGTGCGCAGGTGGTACGGCATGCCCGCCCGGTCGTTCCAGCGACGGGCCGCCTCGACCATCGGCTCGCTGGTATCGGTCCCGTCGCACAGGGCCAGAAAACTCCCCGGCGGGAGCGCCTCGACGTAGGCGCGCACCGTGGCCCTGGCCAGGGCGTAGTCCGGGGTGTGGCCCATGGTGCCCAGGATGGTGAGACCGACGGGTTGGCTCAGGTCCAGGTGCTCAGCAGCACCGGCCAGGACCTTGTCCGGCTCGTGCAGGTCGGAGTCGACGTAGTTGACCGTGCCGGCCCGGGCACCGGTGAGCAGGGCCCGGGCATGGGCCAGGACCATGGGGTCGTTGTCGACGTAGACCACACCGACGCCGGGGTCCTCCGCTTGGGCGACCTCGTGGGTGTTGTGGTGGGTGGGCAGCCCGGTGCCGATGTCGAGGAACTGGCGCACGCCGCGCTCTCGGGCCAGATAGGTGACGGCGCTGACGAGGAACCGCCGGTCGGCCCGGGCGGCCTCGGCCATCTCCGGGCAGGCCCGGAGCACGTGGTCGCCGACCTCGCGGTCCACCTGGAAGTTGTCCTTGCCGCCGAGCCAGTAGTTCCACACGCGTGCCGAATGGGCCACGGTCGTGTAGATCGGAGAGGTGCCGGCCATGGAGGGCCTTTCGCGGACGGCGGCGGAGGGACGGTCGCATTCTCCCGGCACCGCGCAGAGCAGCGCAACTACGCGTGCGCTCCCCCGTCCTCTTCGCCGGCGTGGGCGCCCCCGCCGTACTCGGCTGCCCGGATCTCCTCGATCCTGCGCTCGACCCCGTCCAGGAGCCAGGCCAGACCCTGCTCGAAGGCCTCCATGGGCGTGGGGCCGGAGGTTTCCAGGCGCTGGATCGCGGGATAGCGGTCCGTATCGATCCGCTGGGCGACCAGGTAGGCCTCCTGCACGGTGGACCACGAACGTCCGTCGGCATCGGTCCACCGCTCCGTCCGGTCCGCGGCCACCACCTGGGTGAGGTGTCCCCGGATGAGGCCGTTGACGGCCTCCACCACGGTGAGGGCCTCGTGGGCGCTCAGGCCCGTGCCGTCGAAGGCCCGGATCGCGGAGTCGGTCCAGGCGAAGGCGTTCGGGCCGACGTACTGGCCCGAGGTGATCTCGGCGGCCCAGGGGTGTTCCCGAAGGACCCGGATGTCCTCGCGTGCCCAGGCCTCGACCTTCTCGCGCCAGCCGCCCGGCCGGGTGTGCGGAAGGGTTCCCTGGCCGGTCATGGTGTCGGTCATGAGGGCCAGCAGCGCGGCCTTGTCCGGAACGTAGGTGTACAGGCTGGCCGCGCCCACCCCGAGACGGGCGGCGACCTTGCGCATGGACAGCGCCTCGACCCCCTCCTCCGCTGCGACGGCCATCGCGGTGTCCACCAGGCGGTGCACGGTCAGGTTGTGGCGGGGGCCGCGCTTGGGTTGGCCCAAACCGCTCCACAGCAGGTCGAGGGTGGCCTCGATGCCCTTGCGCGCCTTGCTCATGGCCCCTCCGCCGCTGACACTTCACAAAACTCCGTACACTGTTCTACATTAATCGAACAGTGTACGGAGTTTTTGGAGGAACCCCCGTGTCCCGCACCGACAAGACCGCCCGGCCCAACCCCTGGCGCCTCCGATCCAGGGTCGGCTTACTGGTGGCCGTATTCACGCTGTTGGGAGCGGCCACGGCCGCCCTCGTCGGGCTGCTTCCCGGCGACTACGACGACCCGGTCGGCCTAGCCACGCGCTCCGCCGTCTCCCTGCTCGTGATCGTGCCCCTGCTCTGGCTGCTCTGCCGCTCAACCGGCGGTGCCACCCTGGCCACCATCGGGCTGAGCCCGCTCCGCCGCGCCTGGCCCGGACTCCTCACCGCCGTCCTGGTCATCTGGGCGGTGACCGCACTCCTCGTGGCCACGGCCCTGGCCTCCGGCGCCGCCACGCTGAATCCCGGCGCGCTGGGAACGGCCGCCCTGAGCGCCCTGCTTCTGGCCCCGCTGCTGCTGGCCGCCCAGGTCCTGCCCGAGGAACTGGTCTTCCGCGGCTACGTCCAGCACTTCCTCGGTCACCACGCATCCCAACTCGTGGTGCTCCTCGCCCAAGCCGCGCTGTTCGCCCTGTCCGGTGCCCTGATCCTGGGCACCACCGACCAGCTCGCGGGAACGGCGCTGATCGGCCTTTACCTGGGGCTCCTCCGCCAGATCAGCGGCGGCATCTGGGCGGGCGTCGGCGCACGGCTGGCCCTGGCCACCAGCGGCATCGTGCTCACCCAGGCCGGACTCACCTTCGTCCAGAACCCGGACGCCTGGGACCTCGGCATCGGCTTCGGCACCGCCCTGGCCGCGTACTTCGCGGTCAGGCTCCTCCACGCCAGGCGTCCCGAGCTCACCGCGCTCCCCGCCGCCGCGCAGGACCGCCTCGATCACCACCGGATCCCGGTTCGGGGCATCCTCTACGACGTCGGCTCCAGTTACATGGAGGACCAGAACTCCCGTGAGCACTGGCGCCCCGACGTGGTCCGCGAGGAGATGCGCGTCATCCACGAGGAGCTGCACTGCACCGCCGTGACCGTGTTCGGCAAGAACCTGGCCCGCCTGGAGGAGGCAGCCGGAACCGCCCTCGACCAGGGCCTGGACGTGTGGATCCAGCCGCGCTCCCAGGAGGCCGCGCACGCCGAGACCGTCGACCACGTGGGCCGTACCGCGCGCTTCGCCGAACGCCTGCGCCAGGAGTACCCGGCCCCGGACGGAGAGCCGGACCGGGTCGTACTCAACGTGGGCTGCGAATTCACCGTGCTCAACAGCGGCATCGTCCCGGGCCGTCACATGTACAGCCGGGCACGGATCCTGTGGGTGTTCGTTCTGCTCCCGGTCTACATGAACCTGCGGCTCAACCGCTTCCTGCGCCGGGTGGCCGCCACCGCGCGCGAACACTTCCACGGCCCCCTCACCTACGGTTCCGGCAGCTGGGAGGCCGTGGACTGGGACCCGTTCGACATCGTCGGCGTCGACTACTACCTCGACGCCGCCACCCGCGGCGTCTACCGGCAAGGGTTGCGCCACCTGCGCCGGCAGCAAAAACCGGTCGCGATCACCGAGTTCGGCTCCTGCACGTACGTGGGCGCCCCGGCCAAGGGCGGCGGTGGCGCCGACGTCCTGGACTGGCGCGACCTGGAGGACCGCAAGGTCCGCGAAGGGCTGGTTCGCAGTGAACGGGTCCAGGCCGACCACATCGAGGAGTGCGTCGACGTCTACGAGACCGAGGACGTGCACGCCGCCTTCCTGTGCATGTTCGTCGAGGGCGACCTCCGGTACTCCACCGACCCCGTCCGTGACTGCGATATGGCCAGCCTCGGGATCGTGAGCCCGCCCGCCCTGGAGTCGGGGCTCTCCCCCGACGACGGCCACTGGGAGCCCAAACTGGCCTTCCACGCCCTGGCCCGCCGCTACGGCGCCGACGTCCCAGCGCCCTCGAGCAGTACGGACCAGGGCTGAGGCACAGATCGAACCAGGCTCCGGTGACCGGGAGAGGCGGGTCGGGGGTCAGGAGGTGCTGTCGCGCAGTTCGCGTTTGAGGATCTTGCCCGAGGCGTTGCGCGGCAGTTCGGAGACCACCCGAACCGTCTTGGGCACCTTGAACGGGGCCAGCCGCTCCCGGACGTGCTCCACCAGCAGCTCCGGCAGCGCACGGGTGTCCGTGTCCGGTGCGGGCACCACGAACGCGGTCACCGCCTCGATCCACTTGTCGTCGGCGACACCGATCACCGCGGCCTCGGCCACCCCGGAGTGCGCGAAGAGCACGTCCTCGATCTCCCGGGAGGCCACCTGCACACCACCGGTGTTGATGACGTCCTTGATCCGGTCGACCACCTCGATGTAGCCCTCGGAGTCGGCACGCACCAGGTCGCCGGAGTGGAACCAGCCGCCCCGGAAAGCCTCCTCGGTCTCCTCCGGCTTGTCCCAGTAACCAAGGCACAGCTGCGGGGACCGGTAGACCACCTCGCCGAGCTCTCCCGGCGCCACGTCCGCACCCTTGTCGTCCACCACCCGCAGCTCGACGAACAGGGCGGAGCGCCCGGCCGAAGCGGGCCTGCTCCCGTGTTCCTCCGGCCGCAGCACAGTGGCCAGCGGACCGATCTCGCTCTGCCCGAAGCAGTTGTAGAACCCCAGTTCGGGAAGAGTGGAGCGGAGCTTGTCCAGGACCGGACCCGGCATGACCGAAGCGCCGTAGTAGGCCTTCGCCAGGCTCGACAGGTCCCGCTCGGTGAAGTCGGGGTGGTTGGCCATCGCCACCCACAGCGTCGGTGCCGCGAAGAACGCCCCGTGCCCGTCGGTCTCGATCCGGCGCAACAGGTCGGCGGGCTCGGGCGCCTCCACCAGCGTGTTGCTCGCGCCCACCGCCAGCCACGGCAGCAGGAAGACGTGCATCTGGGCGCTGTGGTACAGCGGCATCGCGTGCAGCGGGTTGTCGTCGGCGCGCAGGTCAAGCCCGACCATGCAGGACAGGTACTCGTGCACCAGGGCCCGGTGCGTCATCATCGCACCCTTGGGCCGCGACGTGGTTCCGGAGGTGTAGAGGAGCTGCACCAGGTCGGTGTCGGCCACCTCCACGTCCAGCTCGGGGACGGGTCCGTCGGCGGCTTCGGCCAGGAGCGACCCGGGGCCGTCCCTGAGCTCCAGAACCTGCTCCACCCCCGTCTCGTCGCGCAGGGCGTCCACCGCCGAGCGCAGTGCGGGGTCGGCCAGGACCACGGTGCTGCCGGACTGCTCCAACAGGTAGGCCAACTCCTCACCTTGGAGTGCGAAGTTGATGGGTACGTGCACCAGCCCCGCCCGTGCGCAGGCCAGGAAGCCGATGAGGTAGGAGTCGGAGTTCTTCCCGTAGGCGGCGACGCGGTCGCCCTTGACCGCGCCGATGCCCAACAGCCGGTCGGCGGCCCGCGTCACCGCGGCGTCCAGGTCGGCGTAGGTCCACTCGCGGTCCCCGAAGCGGAGCGCGTTGTCAGCGGGGGCTCTGGCCGCGCTCCGCCGAAGGATGTCGTCCACACGGCTGGAGTTGGTCACACCGGTCATGGCACCTGCTCTTCCCGTCGGGTCGGTGCGGCCCGGCGAGCGGGCCACGGGCTCGGCACCATCCTGTTGCCGCCGTGCCCGCCCCGCAAGGGTCGGCCCGAACACGGTTTCAGAGCCTGCTGACACAGGGCGTCGGGCTCCCCTGCCCTTGGGGTGTGCCCCTGTCCACGTGGGTGGGGAGTCCGCGCGGGTGGGGCTCGGTGTGGCTGGGGTTTGTTGTTGGGTGCGGGTTTCCCCGTTTCCTGCCGCTTGATGGTGGCCGTCTCCGCTGCGCGCGTCAAGGTCGTCGCCGTCGAAGCGCTGGCGCGCTATCGGTGGCGCTCCACCTTGACCCGCTTCGTTGCGACGGCGGGTCGGCGGCAGTCAGGAAACGGGGGACGTGTGGTCGGGGTGGCTACGGGACCGGCCTTCGGCCGGGAACTGCTCCGAGCCTGCGGCCCGGTCCGGCCGTGGCCGGCCGGGTTCCTTCCCGTGGGTCTGGTTGTGTCGGCAGGCGCGTCGCAATCCAGTGGCCGGTTGGCGACGAAGGACCCGAGCAGGCCGGGCGGGTGGTCGGGCGCGTCCCACCGGTCTTGCGGCTCGGTGGGTGGACCGGTCGGGGCGGGGTGGGGCGTGGTGAGCCCCCCTGTTGGAGGCATTTTGGGCGCCGAGTTTGCCTCCAGGGAGGGGGCTCACCGGCCCCCGGGTGCTTCTGGGCGGGGGGTCGGTGTCCCGGGTGCCTCCACCCGGGGGTAGCGGCCGCCCCCGGGGGCGGTCCCGGTGTCCGGAACCGGCCCGGTGGGGGTGACCGCTGCGTCCGAAACCGGTTCATCCCCGATGATCTTGCCCCTGTCTCAACCCTCGGCCGTCGAGGGTTGAGCTGGGAGCAAGATCAACTTCGAGAAGAGGGCCCGAGCCTGACCGAAAGACCGGTGGGACGCGCCCAGCCATCCGCCCCGCCTGATCGGGTCCTTCGTCGCCGGCTGGCCACTGGATTGCGACGCGCTGGCCGAAGAAGCCAGACGGACGGGCAGGAATCCGGCCGGCCACGGCCGGAGGGCCGGGGCACCCGGCCTACCGGGCCGCAGGTCCGGGGCCCGAAGGGCCCCTTCAGGGCCCCGACCACACCTCCCCCGTTTCCTGACTGCCGCCGACCCGCCGTCGCAACGAAGCGGGTCAAGGTGGAGCGCCACCGACAGCGCGCCAGCGCTTCGACGGCGACGACCTTGACGCGCGCAGCGGAGACGGCCACCATCAAGCGGCAGGAAACGGGGCAACCTCGCACCCGTAGGGGAACCACCCACACCCAGCGAGCCCCCACGCTGAACCCCGCACCCGCGTGGACCTCCCGCACCCACGCAGAAAGGGGCACACCCCAAGGGCAGGAGAACCCAGCACCCTGGGTCAGAACACTCTCGGCGGAGTGGCCGCGCCTCGGACCTACCATGGCGGCATGGCCAACAACACGCGGGCGGTGCTCATGTCATCTGCCACGACCCTGCTCGACAACGGCGGCGCTGAAGCGGTAACCCTCCGCGAGGTCGGCCGGATGAGCGGGGTCTCCCACATGGCTCCCTACAAGCACTTCGCCGACAAGGAGGCGCTCCTGGCCGCCGTGGCCACCCAGGAGCTGGAACGGATGCACGCCCTCATCGACGACGCCGCCTCCCGCGAGCCCACCCCGGGTCGGGCGCTGCGCCGAGCCCTGCACTCGTACGTGGACTGGGCGCTAGCCCACCCGGTGCGCTTCTCCCTGATCTTCGGCCGCTGGTCGATGCCACAGGAAGAAATGGGCGAGGCTGCCGGGGCGGCACGGGGAGCGTTGGTGGACGCCGTGCGCCGGGGACAGGACTCCGGTGAGGTGGCCCCAGGCGACCCGGAGCGGCACGCGGCGCTGCTGCTGTCCACCGTTCACGGCGCGGTCATGCTCTCCCTCGGGGGGCACCTGGCGCGCAACGGCAAGGGCCGGGCCGACCCCGGCGATCTTCTCGACGACCAGCTGGACCTTCTGGGCGCCACAGCCGAAGCCCGTGTCACCCGCCCGACGGCCACCTGACCGCCGACTCTGGTCGTCGAAGCCAAGGGGGCCGTCAACGTGCGGGAAGGGCTCCGCCACGCTCCCGGTCTGAGCTCTCGCCCCGCCCCGGGCCACTCTCCGTTCCGGTCGGACCGCCGTGCCGCCCGCGCCGACGCGCGAAGCTCGGCACCCACCAGTTGAGGTCGCCGAAGAGCCGCATGGAGGCGGGGACCACCAGGGCTCGCACGACCGTGGCGTCCAAGGCCACGGTCAGGGCCAGCCCGATACCGATGGTGGTGATGACCAGGGAACTGGAGGTGATTCCGGTGGTGCCTAGCACCACCACCATGAGCAGTGCGGCGCAGGTGACGATGCCGCCGGTGCGCTGCAGGCCGACGGCGACGGAGCGGGTGTTGTCCCCGGTCGCCTGGAACTCCTCCCGCGCCCGGCTGACGATGAACATCTCGTAGTCGGTGATGAGGCCGAAGGCGATGACCAGGATGATCGCGTAGGTCCACACGTCCGTTGTGCCCACCGGGGTGAAGCCGAGCGCCGGAGCGAACCCGCCTTCCTGGATACCCCAGGTCATGATGCCCAGCGAGGCCGCCAAGGACAGGAATCCCAGGACGACGGCCTTGACCGGGAGCAGGACCGAGCGGAAGGCGAGGAAGAGCAGGGCCAAAGTGACCACGACGATGTACAGCAGCACCCCGGGCAGCGCGTCCAGCGTGGATTCGCTGTTGTCCAAGGTCAGTGCGGGTCCGCCCGCGCCGCCGACGAGTACGTCGTCGGCCCCGTCCGGCCAGGGCTCGGCACGTACGTCGCGGACCAGGTCCAGGTTGGTCCCGTCGTCGGGGTCCCCGCTGTAGCCGACGGTGACGTGGGCGGTGTCGGAGCCGGTCTGCTCCAGGTCGGCCCCCGTGGACCCCTCCAGTCCCTCGAGGCGGTCCGCGTAGTCCCGCAGTTGCGGTTCCGGCACGGCGCCGACGACCGCGACGCTCACGACCGAGGCCGCCGGTCCGCCCTCGGGGAACTCCTCCGCGATCATGTCGGAGCTGACCTGTCCGGGGTTGTCGGCGGGCAGGTACCGGTGGTTGGTCAGGCCCGGGTTGACCGTGAGCAGCAGTGAGGCCAGCAGTATCAAGGCCAGACCGGTCACGCCCAGGGACAGTCCGGGGCGGCGCATCACCAGGTGGGCGGTGCGGGACCAGAACCCGCTCTCGCTGGTGGCCGCTCCCCCGGGCCTGCTGCGCGGCCAGGGCAACCGCAGCGCGTTGACGCGGTGGCCGAGCAGGGCCAGGGCCGCGGGCAGCACGATCACCGCCGACACGATCGTGAACAGCACCACGGACATCCCGCCCAGACCGAAGGAGACCGACACCGGCTGAGGGAAGAGCAGCAGTCCCGACAGGGCGGCGACCACGGTCAGCCCCGAGAAGGTGACAGTGCGCCCGGCGGTGGCGATGGTGGCGGGCAGGGCCCGGGAGGTATCGCCGTGGCGGGCGAGCTCGTCCCGGAAGCGGCTGACGATGAACAGGCCGTAGTCGATGGCCAGGCCGAGGCCCAGCATGACGGATATCTGCAGGGCGAAGACGGACACTTCGGTGAACTGCACCAGCACGCGCAGCAGCACCAGCGACCCCAGGATGGACAGGATGCCCAGGAGGAGGGGCACGAACGCCGCGACGAGGCCGCGGAAAATGACCACCAGCAGCACGAAGAGCAGGGGCAGCGCGATCATCTGGGCCGATGCCAGGTCGTCGGCGGCCAGGGTCTGGAGCTGCTGGAGGCTGTTGAGTTCACCACCGGTGTGGTGGGTCAGGCCCTCGGCTTCCAACGCCGGCAGCAGGTCCTCGTAGGCGGCCAGGCGTTCGGCCTCGTCCTCGCCGGAGACGTTGAGCGCCACGTAGGTGGAATGGCCGTCCTCGGACACCAGGGCAGCGCGGTCAGTATCGGCGAGGTCCGGTGTCCAGTAGCTGGTCGCCTCGTCGACGTACTCCGCGGGCAGCTGGTCCACGACGGTGGTGACTGCATCGCCGAACGCGGGGTCGTCGACGCTGAGCGAGCCGGTCCCGTCGGTGTAGACGACGACGGCGTCGACGCCGAAGTCCCCGAACTCTTCCGCGATCAGCCGGTCCGCGCGTTCGGATTCGATGTCGGGGTCGGCGTATCCCGCCGTTCCCATCTGCGGGAAGAGGCCGGTCCCCCACAGGATCGCGAAGAGGGTGAAGGCCAGGGTGGCCAGCAGCACGGAGCGCGGCCTGCGGTGGGTGAACTCGCCCAGGGCCGTGAACATCGCGGGTCCTTCCGGGAAGGGGCGGAACCGCGTGGTTCCCACCGAGATGTGGTTTACGCAGTAAACCGATGACGGTGTCAACCTAGGCGGAGCGGGCCTCGTGTGTCAACGCCCCGCACCCCGTGTGAGACCGCTCCGCGGGAACCGCCCGGAACCCGACTCCTCGGCACCTTTCGCCCTTGCGCACAAAGGTCCGACAGTCATACGTTTGCTCCGGTCAGGCTGGCTCTGTCGTGTCGGGAGTGAAGATGAGGATCCTTGTCGTGGGTGCGGGTGCGGTCGGCGGCTACTTCGGCGGGCGGCTCGTCCAAGCCGGGCGCGACGTCGACTTCCTGGTACGCCCAGCACGCGCCGAGCTCCTGAACGAGCACGGCCTGAACATCCACTCCGTGGACGGCACCAGCGAGAACATCCCCGTGCACGCGGTCACCAAGGACCAGCTCACGCCCGACTACGACCTGGTCATCCTCTCGGTGAAGTCCTACGGCCTCGACGCCGCCATCGACGACCTCGCCCCGGCGGTGGGCCCGGACACCGTCGTGCTGCCCTTCCTCAACGGCATGCGGCACCTGGACGTGCTCACCGAACGCTTCGGCGACGATCGCGTCTACGGCGGCGTGTGCATGGTGATGACCCGCTTGGACGAAGAGGGCGGCATCGTCGAGGTCGGCCGGATGGGCGAGCTCATCTACGGCCCGCTCTCCGACTCCCCCGCGGTCGGCTTGGAGCGCGTCCATGCCGCGCTGGAGGAGGCCGGTTTCAAGGCCCGGCCCACCAAGGAGATCCGCCAGGAGATGTGGGACAAGTGGGTGTTCCTGGGCAGTTTGGGCGCCATCACCTGCCTCATGCGTGCGCCCATCGGCCGCGTGAACCGCGCCCCGGGCGGATCCGAGTTCAGCGCCGGGATGTTCGCCGAGGCGATCGCGGTGGCCACCGCGGCCGGCTACCCGCCCAGCGACCGGATCCGGGGGTTCGCGGACAAGGTCATCTCCGACACCGAACGCGACACCTCCACGTCCATGTACTGGGACCTCACCCACGACAACCCCGTGGAAGGCGACCACATCGTCGGCGACCTGGTCGCCCGGGGCCGGGAGCTCGGGGTACCGACCCCGCTCTTCTCACTGGCCCACACGCACCTGAGCATCTATTCCGCAGCCCGGGGCTGAACGCCCGGACGGGACGGCCGCGGGCGCGGGGCGTCCCGCGGCTGTACGAACCCGTGCCCCTCAGCCCTTCAGCGCGCCCGCCATCATGCCGCGCATGAAGTACCGGCCCAGGATCAGGTAGATGACCAGGGTCGGCAGCGAGGCCAGAACCGCCGCCGCCATCTGCTGGTTGTAGGGCACCACCATGGACCCCGCCACGTTGTTCAGCTGTACCGTCACCGGCCAGCTGTTGGGTCCGGTAAGGAACACCGCGAACAGGAAGTCGTTCCACGCCGAGGTGAACTGCCAGATCAGCGTCACCGCGAACGCGGGAGCCGACACCGGCAGCACCACCCAGGCATAGGTGCGCAACAGCCCCGCACCGTCCACCCGGGCCGCCTCGATGAGCGTCTGCGGGATACTCGCGTAGTAGTTGCGGAAGATGAGCGTGCAGATCGGGATGCCGTACACGGTGTGCGCCAGGATGAGCGGGAAGAGCCCGCCCATCAGGTTGGCGCCCATCAGCATCTGCTGGAGCGGGATCATCACCGCCTGGTAGGGGATGAACATCCCGAACAGGAACAGCGTGAACACCGTGTCCGCGCCGGGGAACCGCCAGCGCGCCATCACGTAGCCGTTCATCGAACCGAGCACGGCAGAGATGACCGCGCTGGGCACCGCCATGAGCACGCTGTTCAGCAGTCCCGGCGCCAGGGCCGACCAGGCCGCCGACCACCCCTCCAGACTCCAGTTCTGCGGCAGCATCCACGCTTGGGCCGCGGTGGCCTCGTCGAAGGGCTTGAAGCCGGTGACCGCCAGCACGTACATCGGCAGGAGGAACACGGCCGCCAGTACGAACAGGAAGGTGAACTTGACCGCCTGTCCGCGCCGCGTGGTCCCCGCCGTACCGCCGCCGGGTGCGACCACGCGCTCGGGTGCGCTCTGGGTCATCGGCCCTCGCTCCGTTCCTTGCGCACGGTCCACACCAGGTAGGGGATGACGAACACCGCGACCGCGATCAACAGGTAGGACGCGATGGTGGCGCCCTTGGCCGGGTCACGGACCTCGAAGACCATCGCCCACATGTACACGGCGGGCACATCGGCGACGATCTGCTGCCCCGCGATCGCGATGATCAGGTCGAACACCTTCAACGACATGTGTCCCAGGATGATGATCGCGCTCAGCATGACCGGGCGCAGCTGCGGCATGACCACCCGCCAGTACACGCCCCACTCCGAACACCCGTCCACGCGTGCCGCTTCGCGCAGGTCCTCGGGTACCCCGCGGAAACCGGCCAGGAACAGCGCCATGATGTACCCGCTCAGCTGCCAGACCGCGGGCAGCGCCATCGCCGCCATCCCGAGATCGGGCGCGGTCCACCAGTCGTTGACCAGGAAGTCCATGTTGAAGTGGACGAACAGGGCGTTGAGGCCGGTGGCGCGCTCGGCCGGGGCGGGGTTCATCAGCCACCGCCACACCACGCCGGTGGCGATGAAGGAGACCGCCATCGGTGCCAGGAAGAGCGTCCGGAACACGGCCTCGCCGCGGATGCCCTTGTCCAGGAGCAGACCCAGGAGCCAGCCGAGGAACAGTGCCCCGCCGACGAAGACCACGGTGAACACGACCGCGTTGGTCACCGCGGCGGGCCACCGGGCCTCCTGCCACAGCGAGACGAAGTTGGCCAGCCCCACGAACGACCCGTCCTGGACGGGGGCGTGCTGGTCGCTCAGCGCCACCCTGGTGTTCCAGCCGATCATGCCGTAGACGAACACCCCGATGAGCAGGATCGACGGGGAGACCAGCAGCAGGCCGGGCAGCCAGGTGCGGGACCGGATCAGGGCGCGCCGGACCGGGCCCCGCTGGGCGGGTCGGCCCCGTCGGCGTGCCGCCTGTTGCCGGTCCGGTTGCTTCTCCGGTTGGCCGGGGCCGCGCGCGGCGGCCCCGGCAGTGTGGTCCGGTTCGTTCATTCGGCTTGCGCGGCTTCGTGCAGGGCGTCGTTGAGCGTCTCCAGATCGCCGTCCTGCAGGTAGAGGCCGACCGCGGTGTCGATGTCGTTCTGCCACCGGTTACCGACGGTCACGCCGTGCCAGAACGAGCCCGCCAGCTCCGGGTCGGCCTGCCACTCCGTCAGGGCCTCGTCCAGGTAGGGGCTGTCGGCGTAGTTGGCCGGATCGGCGTCCTCGCGCGCCGGGATGGAGCCCTTGAGGGGGTTGAAGATGTCCTGCCCCTCCTGGCTGGCGACCAGCTCGAGCCAGGACAGCGCCTGCTCCTCGTTGGGAGCACCCTCGGGCAGGGTGAAGCTGTCGGACAGCCACATGTAGGTGCCGTCCGTACCCGGCGAGGCCGCCCACTCGTAATCCTCGCCTGGGACCGCTCCCAGCTCGTCGAAGTACCCGGCGGCCCAGTCACCCATGATGTTGAAGGCCGCCTCGCCTTCGGAGACCCGGCGTGAGGCCTCCTGCCAGTCCTCAGCGGCCGACTCCTCCTGGGTGTAGGACATGACCTCGTCGAACGTCTCCAGCGCCTCCGCCACCTCCGGGGTGTCCCAGGCCGCACCCGGCTCCCAGAGCTCGTTGTAGGCGTCGGTGCCCAGTGAGCCGAGCAGGACCGACTCCAACAGGTGGTCGACGGTCCACTGCGCGCCCACCGCCATCGGGATCGCGTCCGTCTCGGCGTCCACCGCCTCCAGCGCTTCGACCAACTCGTCCAGGGTCTCCGGCGTGCCGTCGACCCCGGCCTCGTCCAGCAGGGAGGGGTTGAACCACATCACGTTGGACCGGTGGATGTTCACCGGTACCGAGTAGACGCTGTCGTCGTAGGAGATCTGCTCGACCAGCTGGTCGGGCAGAGCCTCGTGCAGGCCCTGGTCGTTGAAGAAGTCGTCCAGCGGGGCGAGGTAACCGGCCTCGATGTAGTCCTGCAGCGAGGCGCCGGCGTGCCCCTGGAAGGAGTCCGGCGGGTCCTGGCTCTGCAGCCTCCCTTCCAGCACCGCCTGGGCGTTGGTGCCCGACCCCCCGGCCACCGCGGCGTTGACGAACTCGACCCCGTCGTTCTCCTCCTCGAACTGCTCGATGAGGGCGTTCAGACCGGCCTCCTCACCACCGCCGGTCCACCAGGAGAAGACCTCGACCTGTCCGCCGGCCTCCTCACCGCCGTCACCGCATCCCGTGGCGAGGAGCACCATGCCCAGCCCTGCCGCCGCAACCGACCACCGCCGTGAACGCATGTGCATTCCTCCCCGGGCGGCGGACCGTAGCGAGTGCGACGCGCCGCGCCCTGTGTTCCAGATCACCAAAACCGACATTGCCATCCTTTGCAACACCGATCAGGAGGTCAAGGGCAGTGCGGATCACGAATCGGAGACGCGGGGCCCACGGTCTGACCGGGCTGGGACACGCCGAAGCGACACCGGCCGGCGATTTTCCGAAGGCCCGATCTGACCTGTGTTCCTCCTGCCCGGCAGGCCCCGAAACAGCACCGGACGGGCAACGGCACGCAACACCGGTTGGCACAATCACGGCATGCCAGTCCTCGACAGAGCCACGTTCAGACAGCTGGTCCTCCTGCCCCCGGCATGTCTGCTCCTGACGTCCTGCATGCCCGACGGGGGTGCTGTGGGCGCCGTCGCCACGGGCCACTTCTCCGCACGCCACCACTTCCCCGTCATCATGATCTCCTGGTGCGGCGACAGCCCGCCCGAGCAGATCGACCTGACGTCGGAGGACCACGAGTGGCGGCTGACCGCCAACCGCGACTTCCCGGGCCACGAGGTCGAGGTGAACCTGGCCTCGCCGGGCGAGGACTGGGAGATCAGCGACGGGGAGGGGGCCGCAGCCTACCGGATCGTGCCGGATTCACCGGATACCGAGTACACCCTGGGTGTGACCTCAGCGGACGGCGTCGAGCGCGAGTCCGAGCACGACATCGCCGCGCTGGAGTTCGACACCGAGATGCTGTCGGATGAGGACGGCCTGTACCTGAGCGAGGACACCAACGGCGACGGCACCATGACCGCCGCCGACGACTTTCCTCCCGAGTGCTGACCCGCCCGGGTCAGACCTTCCGGCCGACACCGCCGTACTGGTCCACCTCGGCGGGCGGGCCGTCACCGGTCACCGCGGGGCGCCACCGGGTGACCGAGACCAAGCCCGGTTCGATCAGTTCCAGGCCCTCCAGGTATCCGCCGATCTGCTCGGGGCTGCGGGGGATGTAGGGCACCGCCCCGCTCTCGTTGTACTCGTCCTGGGCGTCGACGTTCTCCTCGCTGTGCACGTTGCTGCCCTCGCTGACGGTGAGGTGGCTGCCCGGAGGGAGCCCGGCCAGCAGGCGCCGAACGATCGACACGGCCTCCTCGTACTCCTGCACGTGGCCCAGGATGCCCAGCAGCATCAGGGAGACCGGCTGCTCCATGTCCAGGGACTCAGCGGCCTGTTCGAGGATCACCTCGGGCTCGTACAGGTCCGCGTGGATGTACCGCGTGCGCCCTTCGGGGGTGCTCGTCAGCAGAGCGCGCGCGTGGGTCAGGACGAGCGGGTCGTTGTCCACGTAGACGATACTCGCGTCGGGGGCCACCGACTGGGCCACCTCGTGGGTGTTGTTCACGGTGGGCAGGCCGGTGCCCACGTCCAGGAACTGCCGGATGCCCAGCTCGCCCGCCAAGTGCCGGACCGCCCGCTCCTGGAAGGCCCGCGAGGCCCGTGCCATCTGCGCGATACCGGGGAAGACCTGCAGGAACTGGTCGCCGGCTTCTCGATCCACCGGGTAGTTGTCCTTGCCGCCCAACCAGTAGTTCCACACGCGCGCGGAGTGCGGGACGGTCGTGTCGATCGCCGGTTCCTGACCGTTCATCGGGGTAAGCCTCACTGCTCATTAGCCGTTCGGAATCCCTGATCCTATGCCCCTCTGCCACCACGAGAACCCTTGTGCCACAGGGGATCGCGCACGCGCACCGGCGCCGTGCCGCCCCGCCGCAGGTAGCGGGGACGGCACGGCGGCCCGGTGCGCGGAGACTGCGGGCGGCCCGGTGGCGCTGGGTCAGGCGAGGGAGCGCAGGGTCTCGACCACCGGGGTGGTGGGACGGCCGATCAGCTTGGGCAGGGTGTCGGAGACATGCGACAGTTCTCCGTCCCGCACGTTGCCGTCGATGCCGACGACGAAGTCGACGGTGCCCTGGTCCAGCCCGGCGTCGGTCAGCACGGCTCGGTGCTCCTCCGGGCCCAGGTTCCGGTACGCGATGTCGCGGCCCAGGACCTCGCCGATGTACCCGGCCAAGTCCTCGTTGGTCCAGGCGGTGTCGCCGGTGAGCTCGTACACGGCACCGGCGTGCGGGGCGGGATCGGTCAGCACCACGGCCGCGGCCTCGGCAAGGTCCTTGCGGGAGGCGCTGGCGGTCCGCCCCTCCCCCGCGCTGCCGACGAAGGATCCGTGCTCGCGGGCCTGCTGGAGCGCCTGCTCCGCGATCTCGTTGTACCAGCCGTTGCGCAGGACGGTGTGGGTCAGGCCGGAAGCGGCGAGCACCTCCTCCGTGGCCTTGTGTTCCGGGGCCAGGATCAGCGTGGTGTCGGCCGCCTTGGGCGCGCTGGTGTAGACGAGGTGGCCGACCCCGACCTCTTTGGCGGCCTCGATGGCGTTGCGGTGCTGTTCCACCCGCTTGCCGAGCTCGGCCCCCGAGACCAGCAGTACGGCCTCGGCGCCCTTGAAGGCTTTGCGCAGTGAGTCCGGGTCCGCGAAGTCGGCTCGGGCGACGGTGACGCCCAGGTCCGCCAGATCGGCGATCTTGGCGGTGTTGCGCCCGGTGGCGGTGATGTCCCCGGCCGGATAGCCCCGGTCCAGGAGGCTCTCGACGACGAGGCGGCCCAGATGGCCGGTGGCACCGGTGACGACGACGGACATGGAGGTTCCTTTCGACTCGCGGCCGGGTTCCGTTCCCGGCCGTCCCCCGGTGGCAACCGGCCCGGTCATCCGAACATTCCATCAGTGGGGTACACACCTTTTGGTAAGTTAGGAGAATGGAAGCCAGAGAGAAGCCCATCGCGCTCGGCCCGCCGCCCCTGGACGGCCGGTACCTTCCGGCGGACTGCCCCTCCCGCACCCTGCTGCGCGACATCACGAGCAAGTGGGGGGTCCTCGTCCTGGTCGCCCTCTCCGGGGGGCCGCACCGCTGGAGCGACCTGCGCCACGGGATCGACGGGATCAGCGAGAAGATGCTCGTCCAGACCCTGCGCACCCTGGAGTCGGACGGCCTCGTGGCCCGCGAGGCCCAACCGGTGGTGCCGCCCCACGTCGAGTACTCCCTGACGACCAGCGGCGATGAGGTGACCGCGCTCCTCCTCCCCCTCCTGGACTGGGTCCAGAACCACGTCGCACAGGAGTGAGACAACCCCTGCTTGCTCATTTCAAGCAGATCCAGGAACACCCCTTGCGCTTGCTGCCCATTTCATTCATGGTGACCAGAATCACTTGATCGAAATGAGCAGCAAGGAGGCCGGGTGCGCCACCAGAAGCTCCTGGACGCGGTGACCGACGGGGTCCAGCGCGTGGACGACCTCGCGCAGGAGCTGGGGGTCAGCCCGTCGACCGTGCGGCGCGGCCTCACCGAACTCGAACAGGCCGGAAAGGTGGTGCGCACCCACGGCGGCGCGGTCCTGGCCCCGGCCGCCGAGCTGTCCTGGGTGCAGAAGGGGCGGCAGCACACCCAGGAGAAGCGGCGCATCGCCGAACACGCCGCCGCGATGGTCGAGGACGACCACACGGTCATCCTCGACGCGGGCAGCACCACCACCCTCGTGGCCGAGCGGCTCTCCGCCCGTTCCGGCCCCACCGTGCTGACCACCGGTACCGGTCCCATGTCGGTCCTGTTCGACGCCGAGGGGATCGAACTGATCCTGGTCGGCGGCCGCGTCCGGCACCGCCGGGGCGCCTTGGTCGGCGAGTACACCCGCGGCGTCCTGGAACGGATCAACGCCGACCTCGCCTTCCTCGGCGCCGACGGCCTGGTCCCCGGGCGCGGGATCAACTGCCCCAGTCCCGAACTGGCCGCGGTCAAGGAGCTCCAGGCCCGCGCGGCCCGGCACACCGTGGTCGTGGCGGACTCCAGCAAGGTCGGCGCCGACACCGAGGCCCACTGGGCCGTGCTCCCCGGCCCCTACACCCTCATCACCGACGACGGGCTCAGCGGTGCCGCCCGCCGGGCCCTCGAGGCCGACCCGCGCTGCACCCAGCTCGTCGTCGCCCCGCCCCACTCACCCCCCGAACGGGTCTGAGCCCTCGAAAGGGCCGAGGCCCGCCCCCAGAAAGGGGAACCGTATGGAACCGCACCTGCTCGCGGCGCTGCTCCTGGGCGTGGGCGCCGCCGTCGCGCTCATCCTGTGGAGCCGCCTCGACGCCTTCGTCGGTCTGTTGGTCGGCGCCCTAGTCACCGGAACCGTCGCCGGCATGCCTCCGGTGGAGCTGATCGAACACCTCACCGAGGGCTTCGGTAGCACCCTGGCGGGGATCGGCATCGTCATCGTGATGGGTGTGATGATCGGCAAGGTCCTGGAGGAGAGCGGCGGCGCGGACGCCCTGGCCAAGATGTTCGTCCGCATGGCCGGGAAGGGCCGCGAGGACGTCGCGATGACCTCCACCGGCGCTGTCGTCTCCGTCCCCGTCTTCTGCGACTCCGGGTTCGTCATCCTGCACCCGCTGGCCAAGTCGCTGGCCCGGCGCTACGGGAAGCCGCTGGTCGTAGTCTCCCTCGCCCTGGCCGGGGGCCTGTCGGTCACCCACCACATGGTGCCGCCGACACCGGGACCGCTGGCCGCGGTCGGGCTTCTCGGAGCCGACATGGGCACGGTCGTGATCGCGGGTTCGATCTTCTCCCTGTTCCTGCTGCCGGTCGTGGTGGTCTACTCCCGCGTGGTCGGGCGCCGGTTGGAGCGCCACCTCGATCCCACCCTGGTCAAGGCGGGTGGCGGCGGGACCGCCGACGCGGAGGTACCGCGGACCGCGGACGGACGCCCGATCACCGAAGAGCCCCCGGACCCGCCGATCAGCGCACTGCGCGCGCTCGTCCCGCTCCTGCTGCCGCTGGCCCTCATCATCGGCCAGACCGTGAGCGAGGCGGCGCTCCCCGGTACTCAGACGGCCGAGGTGTTCGCCTTCATCGGCGCGCCGCCCGTCGCGCTGGGGATCGGACTGATCATCGCCGTGTACCTGCTCCCCCCGGCTGGAACCCCGCGCAGCACCGTCGTCGGCTGGCTGACAGTGGCGGCCTCCTCCGCGGGCATGATCGTCTTCGTCACCGGTGCGGGCGGCGCGTTCGGCGCGGTGCTGCAGGAGTCCGGGGTCGGAGACGCCCTGGCCGATGCCGTCGCCGGGTGGCCGGTGCCCCTGGTGCTGGTGCCGTTCCTCATCGCCACCTTCGTGCGCCTCGCCCAGGGTTCGGGGACCGTCGCCATCATCACCGCGGCCACCCTCAGTGCGCCCCTGGCGGGCGCGGGCGGGATCGACCCGGCGCTGGCCGTTCTGGCCGCCTGCTCGGGCTCCTTCATCTTCTCCTATGTCAGCGACTCCTACTTCTGGGTGGTTACGCGGTTCACCGGCCTGTCCGGGATGCCCGCCATGAAGATGTGGAGCGGAATGACCACGACGCTCTGGTTGTGCAGCCTCCCGCTGCTGGGTGTCGCGGCGCTGGTTCTGGGATAGGCGCCCGTTCTGGGATGGAACAGGAGGTCTGGCATGGCCCGGATACTCGTCGTCGCGGACGACCTCACCGGGGCGAACGCCACCGGGGCCCGGTTCGCCCGGTCGGGTCTGCGCGTCGCCACGGTGGGGCCCGAACGCGCGGCCCGCGCGGCCGAGGACTACGACGTGGTGGTCGTCGACCTGAACAGTCGGCACCTTCCGGCCGCGCGGGCGGCCGAGCTGGTGGCCCGGGTCGTGGCTTCGGTTCCGCCGGTCCCGCTGGTGGTCAAACGGACCGACACCACGCTGCGTGGCAATATCGGCGCGGAGCTGGAGGCCGCGTGGCGCACGGTCCGCGAGCGGATCCCGGCCGCAACCCGGGTCCGGGTCCTGTTCGCTCCGGCCTTCCCCGAGTCCGGCCGCGTGACCGTAAACGGCCTCCAGCTCCTGGACGGGGTGCCCTTGGAGCGGACCGAGCTCGCCCTCGACCCGCTCACGCCCGCCGACAGCAGCGTCGTCACCGACATCGTCGCCCGGCAGAGCCGGCTGGGGGTGCGCCGGGTGAGTATCGGCGAGGTGACCGGGCCCGGCCTCGCCGACCGCCTCGCCGCGGGGACCGAACCCGTGGTGCTGTGCGACGCCCTCACCGAACAGCACCTGGGCGACCTCGCACGAGCCGCCGCGGAGGTGCGGCGGCGCGACGGGACCGTGTGGGTGACCGCTGATCCCGGACCCTGCGGTGCCCTACTGGCCGAGGCCCTCGGCCTGTCCGGGGGCGAGACGGTCAGGGCCGGTCCCCTGCTGGCGGTGGTGGGCAGCGCGACCTCCCTCACCCGGCGCCAGCTCGACGCGGTCGACCGGGCGGGCGGCGTGCGGTTCGTGGACGTGGACGCCCGTGCGCTCGGCGAAGGCGGAGCCGACGACGCGGACCTGCTGCGGGACCGGGTCGCCGAGCAGCTGGCGCGGGCGATCTTCCCGGAGACCGTGGTGGTACGCACCGCCTCCGCCGCCCACGACGTGGTCGACCTGCCTCTGGAGGCCAAGCGCGCACTGCCCCAGCGGTTGGCGGCCCTGGTCTCCGAGGCGGCACTGGCCTCACCCGTCCGGCCCGGCGGCCTGTACACCAGCGGCGGCGACGTGACCACGGCCGTCCTCGACGCACTCGGTGCGCACGCCTTCGAGGTGAGCGGCGAGGTGGTTCCGCTGGCCGTCCACGGCCACCTGGCCGGAGGGCCGCTCGACGGCACCGCCGTGGTCACCAAGGGCGGTCTCGTCGGCGCCGACAACACCGTTCTGGAGTGCCTGACCTGGTTGCGCGAGGCCGTTCGGGCCAAGGCGCGCACCGTCCCCGCGGCCTTGGGCCGCGACCGCCCCGCCGTGCCCTACCCGGACACGGCGGGCACACCGGACTCGTACCCGGCGGGGCACCACTCAGAGGCACCCCGCCCCCGACAAGGAGGAACCCCGACATGACAGAACGCCCGATCCTGGCCGTGACCGTGGGCGATCCGGTCGGCATCGGACCGGAGATCACCGTGCGCACGCTCGCGGAGGCCGGTACCGGGGCGCCCGCGCGCGGAGTGGTGGTGGCCGATCCGTCCGTGCTGGCCAGAGCCGCGCACCTGTGCGGGCTCGAGGTCGAGATCCGCTCCGTCGCCGCGTGGGACGACCTCCCGCCCGAGCGGGAGGGTGTGATCGACTGCCTCGACATCGGGGTCCTCGGCGACACGGAACTCCCCTGGGGCGAGGTCCACGAGCGGGCGGGCACCGCGGCGGTGCGGGCCATCGAGGTCGCCGCCCGCGCCGCGATGGCCGGTGAGGTCTCCGGGATCGTCACCGGTCCGATCAACAAGGAAGCCATCTGGGCGGCGGGCAGCGAACACCTCGGACACACCGAGATGCTCGGTGCACTCACCGGTGTCACCAGCCAGAACACCATGTTCGTGGTGCGCGGCAAGAAGATCTTCTTCGCCACCCGGCACGTGTCGCTGCGCCGGGCCCTCGACCAGATCAGCCAGGAGCAGCAGGTCCGGTGTATCGACGAGGCGCTGACCGCGCTGCGGGTGTTCGGCGAGGACGAGCCCAGCCTCGCCGTCGCCGCCGCCAACCCGCACGGCGGGGAGAACGGCGCCTTCGGCGACGAGGAGATCGTTCACATCACCCCGGCTGTGCAGGACGTGCGCGAGCGGGGCGCGGACGTGCACGGCCCGGTGCCCGCCGACTCGGTCTTCCACCAGCTCCTCCAGGGCCGCTTCGACGGGGTCCTGTCGCAGTACCACGACCAGGGCCACATCGCGGCCAAGACCTTCGACTTCGACGGCACCATCTCGGTCACCGTCGGGCTACCGATCCTGCGCACCTCGGTGGACCACGGAACCGCCTTCGACATCGCCGGTCAGGGGATCGCGGACCCGGGCACCATGAAGTCCGCGTTCCTGCACGGGGCCGACTTCGCCCGCTTCGCCGACCGTATCCGTGCCGAGTACGGGAACTGAGGCGGAAACGGGGTCAGCTCCGCCGTCACCTGCCTTCGGCGGCGGGCAGGTGGCGGCGCCAGCACACCGCGACGACGAGCACGCACAGCAGCGCGAGCGCCGCGCCGACCGCGAACATGGCCGGGTAGCCGAACCAGGGGGCCAGTGCCGCCAGCACGGCCGGGACGAAGAACCCCAGGTAGGTGAGGGAGTAGTAGACGGCGGTGAGCCCGGCCAAGCCGTCCGGGCCCGCGATGCGCTGGGTCTCCTGGAGTCCGGAGACCAGCAGCAGCCCGTAGGCGGAGCCCAGTACCGCCGCGGCGACCAGTGCGGCTGGGACGCTGAGGACGGTGGCCGCCCACACGGCGAGGGCCATGCCCCCGGCGGTGGCGCCCAGGGCGACGGCGACCGCGCGCGAGGAGTGGGGGCTGTCGACGCGCTTGGCGACCTGCTGGCTCAGAACGCCGAAGGCCAGCGCCACCAGGCACATCAGGCCGGAGAAGCCGACCTCGTAGCCGGGCACCCGGTGGGCGAGCAGGTTGGGCAGGACGGCGTAGGCGCTCGCCGCCGTGCCGAACACCCACGGCGCCATGGGCACGACCACCAGGAAGAAGCGCCGGTGTCCGACCGCCGGAACCCTCAGGTCGTCCCTGAGCCGCCGCTTGCCGGACGCCTTTCGCAGTGTCTCCGGGACCCGGAGCGCGGCGGCCGCGAGGAGGAGGGTGATCGCGATGTTCACGGCGTAAGGCAGCACGGCGGGCATCGGGGCGAACTGGGCGGTGGCGGCCGCGACCACGGCACCGAGGAGGAAACCGAGGGTCAGGGAGAGGGAGGCGCGGCTGGCCCCGGCCCCCGCCCATGCCCCGGGGTCGAACGGCGCTTGAGAGAGCTCCTTGACCCAGCTGGCGCCCACGGCCATCGCCAGACCGAGCGCGAGACCCGAGAAAACGCGCCCGGCGAAAAGCAGGGCGACCGAATCCGAGCCGAGGGCGAGCAGGGCGCCTCCGGCCACGCAGAGGAGCGGGGCGGGGATCATGAGGGGTCGGCGCCCGTACCGGTCGGACAGCGGCCCGCCGACCAGCAGCGCGGGCACGATACCCAGGACGTAGGCGCCGAGCAGTATGTTGACGATCTGGGTGCTCATACCGCTGTCCAGGCGGTACATGACGAGGAGCGGGGTGAACTGGTTACCGCCCCAGGCGACCGCGAAGAGCAGCCCGCAGGCACCCCACCAGGCAGGCAGGCCCCGGCGCCGCGGCGTCCGGGATTCCGCGCCGTGCCTCGGTGGGCGCGGCGGTCTGGTGGTCGTGGCGGTGGCCATGGCAGTGACTTCCTCAGCGGGTGTTGGGCGGGTGGCGGGTACCCGGGCCTTCAGGGGCCCGACGGGGTCGGACGGGTCACACGCCGGGTCCGTGGATGTCGCTCAGGTGCTCGGAGGTGGCGCGGGCGAAGCCCTCGGCGTCCCCCTCCTCGATGAGGGCCGCGAGCCGGGTGTGCTGTTCGATCACCCGCTCGGCCCGCGCGCTGTCGGCGCTGATCGACTGCGTGGTCATGCGCCGGTGCCGGTCCTGGAGCAGCTGGTAGAAGCCTTGGAGGACCGAGTTTCCGCCCGCGGCGACCACTTCGCGGTGGAACTCGACATCGGCCCTGGTGAAGGTGGCGAGGTCGTCCGCGTCCCAGGCGCGCCGCTGTTGGCCGATCACCTCGCGCAGGCGCAGGACCAGCCGGTCGGCACCGCCGGAGGACGAGCACACGGTGCGCACCGCGGCGGACTCGATGAGTTGGCGGGCTTCGAGCACCTCCCGGAACTCGTGCGGCGGGACCGGCCGCACCATGGCTCCGCGTTTCGGATAGAGGCGCATCCAGCCCTCGGCTTGGAGCTGGAGGAAGGCTTCGCGCACAGGCGTCCTGCTCATGCCCAGTTCAGCGGCGACCTGCCCCTCGCTGAGCATGCTCCCGTCCTCGACCTCCCCGTCGAGGATCCGGTTCCGGACGAGGGTGTAGGCCCGCCCCGCGGCGGACTCGGGTGTCAGTGCCGCGCCGACCATGGCCCCCGGCACACCGAAACCGCTCTCGCCCATGCGCCCTCCCACCATAGATACAACATAGATACTAGTTGCATACTAGACGATGCCGCTCTGACGGAGGAATACCGACCGGTGTGCGACGCGACACCGCCGACTACACCCCGAAGGGCACCGGGAGCGCGGTCAACCGCGTAAGCGCACGTGATAAACCCGGCGACGTCGTTGGTCGTCTCCGCGATCATGGCGACGTGGAAGAGGTCGAGGTCGTCGTTGCCCATCGCGAGCGCGCGACCCTGCGCGTCGGTGACGTGTACCTCAAGATCGACCCTGGTCAGAGGCGCACCGATGTGGAGGTCGGGGCGATGGCCGTGGCACCGGTCCCGACTCCCGAGGTCCTGTGGCATAAGCCGCCGGTGCTCGCGCTCGCCGCCCTCCCAAGGGCGGCACTCGGTCGACTCGGCGAGCCGTCGGACGCGTCATCGGCGGCGTGGGCTGCTGCGGGCGCCGCCCCACGGAAGCTGAACGGCGCGCCCCTGCCGCCATGGCCCGGTCCGAGCCTCGACGATCTGACCTCGAACCTCGCCCGCGAATGCGACTGGCTCGTCAAGAATGGCGTCCTTCCCCCCGACGTTGTCGTACGCAACCGGTGCGTCGCCGAGGCTGCGCTCAGGCACTGGACACCGTCATTCACACACGGTGACCTGAAACTCACCCACGTATTCGTCGACGGTGACGACATCACCGGCGTGATCGACTGGTCCGAGGCTTGCCAGGGCGATGCCCTGTTCGATCTCGCCATCCTGACATTCGGACACGAAGAGCACCTTGGCGACGTCGTCGCCGGCTACGGCACCGACGTCGACCTCGACGTGATCCGCGCGTGGTGGTCGTTGCGAAGCCTGCTGGCTGGTCGAGCACGGCTTCGACCCGTTCGTGCCGGGCTGCGAGGTCGACGTGCCGAGGTCCCGGATGTGAGGCCGTACGAGCCCGACGGTGACAGAGCCGGACGCCTTCGGTCAGCCCTCTGAGTCAGCCCTGCCAGCTGCGCCAGAGGCGGGCGTACCGTCCCTCCCGGGCGACGAGCTCCTCGTGGGTGCCCTCCTCGACGATCCCGCCCCGGTCCATGAGGACCACCCGGTCGGCGGCCTGGGCCTGGGTGAGGCGGTGCGCGACCACCAGGGTGGTGCGGCCCTTGGTGGCGGCAGCCGCGGCTTCCTCCAAGCGGCGGGCGCCGGAGCTGCCCGCTTCCGCGGTGGCCTCGTCGAGTACGGCGAGGTCGGGGTCGGCCAGGACCAGGCGGACCAGGGCCAGGTGCTGGGCCTGTTCGGCGGTGAGTGCGTGGCCGCCCTCGCCGACGACGGTGTCCAGCCCCTCGGGCAGAGCACGCACCCAGTCGAGCGCGCCCACGGTCTCCAGGGCCGCCTCGGTCTCCTCGCGTGCGGCACCGGCGCGGGCCAGGCGCAGGTCGTCGAGGAGGGTTCCGGCGAACACGTGGGTCTCCTGGCTGACCAGGAAGACGTGCTCGCGCACGCGCTGCTCGCCGAGTTCGTCGAGGGGGATCCCGCCGAGGAACACCGTCCCTGCGGTGGGGGTGCGCAGACCCGCGATGACGGCGGCGAGGGTGGTCTTGCCCGCGCCGCTGGCACCCACGAGCGCCACCCGCTCCCCCGGGGCGACTTTGAGGGACACCCGGTCCAGGGCCTTGGGGGTCCCCGGCCCGTAGGTGTGGCTGACCGCCTCCACCCGCAGGGAGGAACCGGCCGGGCCCTCCTCCGCGTCCGGGTCCTCGGCGACGGGCAGGTCGACGACCCCGGCCAGGCGGGCCAGGCTCGCCCCGGCCTGCTGTACGTCGTTGAAGTTCATCACCAGGAAGCCGAGCGGCCCGAAGAGCCGGTGGAAGTACAGGGCGGCCGCGGTGACCATCCCGACGGTGGCGATGTCGTCGCGGACCAGGAAGAAGCCCACGACCAGCACGGCGCCCAGACCCACGAACTCCGAGCCGTTCATGCGCGCGCCGAGCCTCGTGAACAGGCGGAACACGTCGAGGGTGAGGTGCATCGCGGTGCGGGAGCGGTCGGCGATGCGCTGCTCGTGCTCCTCCTCCAGCCGGTAGGCGCGCACGGTGTCGCGGCCGCGCAGGGCACCCATCAGGGCGTGGGAGCGCTCGCCCATGGCGACGCGCTCGCGCGCGTAGTAGGGGCCCGACTTGGGCATGTACCAGCGCACCGCCCAGACGTAGAAAGGCAGGGCGGCCAGTCCGGCCAGGCCCAGGCGCCAGTCCAGGGCGGACATTCCGGCGGTGGTGAGCACGACGACGGCCAGGGCGGTGACCACCTCGGGGCCGTTGCGGGCGATGGCGTTGCCGACCACGGCGACGTCGTCGCCGACCCGCGAGAGCAGGTCACCGATCCGCACCTTCTCCAGGCGCGCGGCGTGCATGTGCAGGACGCGTTCCATCACGCGTTCACGCAGCCGGGCCAGGATGGTCTCACCGACCCGGCTGACCTGCCAGGCACCGAGCCCGACCAGGACACCTCCCACCACCGCGGCCCCGGCGATGATCGCGGCCGAGCGAAGGATGGCGTCCAGGCCCGATCCGTCGGAGATGTCGTCGACCATCTGCCCGAGGACCCAGGGGGCCACGAGGCCGACGGCGCTGCCCGCGAGGACGGTGGCCAGGGCGAGGGCCGTGGCCCAGGGTGTGGAGCGGACACCGTCGCCCAGGACGGCCCAGGTCCGTTTGGCGGTGGCCGTGGGCAGGAGGTCGGGGCCGCTCCGCGGCCTACCGGGCTCCTCAGGCCGGTCCTGGACAGGGGCTTCCGTGCTCAACGCAGCACCGCCTCGCGGTAGTGGGGGTCGTCCTCGGCCAGTCGTGCGTGGGTGCCCAGGGCGTGCACCCTGCCTTCGCGCAGAACCACCACTCGGTCGGCGCGGGCCAGCAGGGCCGGGCTGTTCGCGATGACGAGTGTGGCACCAAGGGGGGAGCGCTCGGCGCGCAGGGCGGCCGTGCCCTGGGCGATGGCCTCTTCGGTGACGGCGTCGACGGCGGTGGTGGGGTCGTGCAGAACCAGCACGGGCGGGTCAACGACCAAGGCGCGGGCCAGGGCCACCCTCTGGCGCTGGCCGCCGGAGAGGTTGGCGGCACGGTCGGTGACCGGGCGGTCGAGCCCGTCGGGGTGACCGGTGACCAGGTCCTCGGCGGCAGCCGCGGCCAGGGCGGCCCGGAGCGCGGACTCGTCGGCCACGCGGGCGGGATCGGTGTGCAGGTTGGAGTGGAGGGTGCCCTCGAACAGGACGCTGCCGTGCTCCTCCACCAGCACGGCACCCCGCAGTGCGGTGAGGTCGAGCTCGGCCACGGGGATCCCGCCCACGCGGACGGTACCGCCAGCCCCCTCTGATCGCCCGGCGAGGACGTCGATCAGGGCCTCGGCGTCGCGCGGGTCAGTGGTCAGCACACCGACGAACTCGCCCTGGGCCACCGTCAGGTCGACACCGCCGAGCGTGCGGTGGGTGACGCCCTCGAGCTCCACGGCGTGCGGGACGTCGGGCAGGACACCGGGCAGTATCCGGCCGCCGGTGGTCGTGACCGCGTCGGGGGCGTTGAGGAGGCGGACCAGGCGCTGGGCGGATGCGCGGGCGACGGCGAACATCTGTCCGACCATGCCGAGCGCTTGGACGGGTTCAGAGAGGAACTGGGCCAGGCCGACCACGATCACGAGCTCGCCGATGGTGATGTGCCCTTGGAGGGCCATCCACCCGGCGGTTCCGGCCACGCAGGCCAGGAAGACGGCACCGGCGGCGGTGACCAGTCCCTTGTAGAGGCCGTTGGTGGCGGCGGCACCGACGGAGGCAGTCAGGGCGCGGTCGCTGACGTCCCGGTAGCGCAGGGCGGCGTTGCGTCGGGCACCGATACCCATGAGCACGCGCAGACCGCTGACCAGGTCGGTGGCCATGGCGGTGGCGCGGGCGGCGGTGGCCTGCTTGGCCTCGGTGCGGCGGGTGATGCGCGCCGCGGGCACGCGCAACAGGAGCAGCATCAGCGGGACGCCGAGGAGCACCCCGACGCCGAGGGGGACGTTGATGGAGAGCAGGACGACCGTCGTCACGGTGATGGCGGTGACCTGGGCGATGCCGACGGCCCAGGCACGGGCGTAGCTGGCGGCCTGTTCGGCGTCGGAGGTGGCGACGGCCAGGACCTCGCCGGAGCGCAGGCCGCTGCGTTCACCCCGGGGGTGGAGGACGCGGCGGGCCGACTCCAGGCGCAGCAGGTGGGCCTCGCGTTCGACGGCGCCCAGAGTGAGGCGGGCACCGAAGCGGTAGGCGCTGGCCAGGACGGTGAACAGCAGGGCGAACCCGGACACGCACCACAGCAGGGCGGTGAAGTCACCCGTGGAGACGGCGAGGTCGATGGTGAGGCCGATCGCCACGGGGACGAGCGCCTCGCACGCTTGGTGGAGGGAGAGGAGGACGACCCCGGAACCGACCCGGCCGCGGTGGCGGCGCAGGGTGCGGGAACGCAGGGCCTTGGCTGTGCCGGGTGGGGGTTCGGCGGGGGTCGCACGCGTGGTCATCCGTCTCCTGCTCCCTTGAGTACCGTCCCGACCGGGCACGTGAGTCCGCCCCGACCGGGCAAGACTAGCCACTCGCGGGCTGTCCTCCGACCAGGGGATGACTGGTTTGCGGCTCAGGGGGCGATTTCCATCCACTCGTGATATTGGTTAGCCTAACCTCACACGTCATGGTCGTGCACACCGTCGAAGGGCCCCTGTTGCGCATTCAGTTCCCGCGTCACCGGCAGATGATCCGCGCCCGGGTCGTGCGCACCGAGCAGACCACGGACCACTTCATCACCGTGACCGTCGGCGGCCCCGACCTGGCCCGGTTCGAGTTCCTGGGCCTGGACCAGTGTGTTCGGGTCTTTCTCCGGCGCCCAGGCCAGAACCGGTTGACCCTGCCGGACTCCGCGGACGACAGCTGGTACCCCGAATACCGCGAGATGCCCGATGAGGTGCGCCCCTACGTGCGCAACTACACGATGCGCCGTTTCGACGCCGAGGCCCTGGAGCTGGACATCGAGTTCGTGGCGCACGGCGACGGAGGGCCGGCCTCGGCCTGGGCACTGTCCGCGGGAGAGGGCGACGAGGTGGGCCTGTTCCCTGAGGGGATCTACTACCTGCCGCCGGTCGACACGGACTGGCAGCTGCTGGTCGGTGACGAGAGCGCCGTGCCCGCCCTGATGTCCATCGTCGAGCAGGCCCCTGAGGACCTGCGCGCCCAGGTCTTCCTGGAGGTCCCCTCCCAACGCGACGTGCGGCAGCTGGACGCGCCGCCCGGGGTCGACGTGCACTGGCTGCCGCGCCAGGACCCGCACGCCACCCCCGGGCAGCTGGCCTTGGAAACGGTGCGGAGTACACCCCTGCCCGAGGGGCGCCCGTACTGCTGGGTGGCGGGAGAGAACGGCCTCCCGACCGGGCTGCGGCGCGCACTGGTGCGCGAGCGCTCCGTCCCCAAGAGCGACATCACCTTCGTGGGCTACTGGCGCGCGGGCGTCTCGGGCGTCGACTGACCATAGGCGGCATGTTGGTTGAGGACCCCCTGGGCACACCGGTCACTGAGGGCGCTAATGTGGCCGAGTACAGCTTAGGCAAGGCTAAGCTCATCTTTTTCAGTGAGGTCCCATGAACGTCGGTCCGTCCGCCCGCTTCGGCCTGATCGCCGCCGGTGCCCTGTCCACGGTCCTGCTCGCGGCCTGTGGTGGTGGCGGCTCCGACACCTCGTCGGAGTCCTCCGGCGAGACGGCCGAGGGTTTCCCGGTCACCGTCGAGACCCTCCACGGTGACGTGGAGATCGAGGACCGCCCCGAGAACGTGGCCGCCATGGGCTGGTCCGACGCCGAGACCGCCCTCGCGCTGGGCGTGCAGCCGCTGGGCGTGGCCGACTGGCAGGACTACGGCGGTACCGGCGTGGGCCCCTGGGCCGCGGATCTGTTCGACTCCGAGCCGGTGCAGCTCGGCACCATGGAGCCCAACCTGGAGGCGGTCGCCTCCCTGGAGCCCGACGTCATCCTCGACACCCGCTCCGACCACTCGGAGGAGCGCCACGACACCCTCACTCCGGTAGCACCGGTCGTCGGCCCCCCGCCCGGTGTCGAGGTCACCTACGGGACCACGTGGCAGGAACAGACCCGCCAGGTCGCACAGGCCCTCGGGGAGGACGAGCGCGGCGAGGAGCTGATCACCGGGTTGGAGGACCGCTTCACAGAGCTCCGTGAGGACAACCCCGAGTTCGCCGACACCACCATCGCCGTCGGTGCCTACTACGACGGCCAGTACGGTGCCTACGTGCCGGGCGACTCCCGCGTGGACGTGCTCGCCGACCTGGGCTTCGAGTACAAGCCGGAGGTCACCGAGATGGCCGACGGGGCCTTCTACACCGATCTCAGCCCCGAACTGGTGGAGGTCCTGGACGCCGACCTGACCGTTGTCTTCCCGATCGGCGGCACCGCGCAGACCCTGCACGAGGACCCGGTCCTGCAAGGCATCCCCTCAGCCGAGGACGGCCGCCTGATCATCCTGGACGACCCGGAACTGGCCGACGCCTTCTCCAGCGGCTCCACCCTGGGCATCTCGCACGCCCTGGACGAGATCATCCCGCTCATCCACGAGACCCTAGAGGACTGACGTCCACAGGGGTATCCGCACCCGGCGGTCGCGTCCGTACCGAAACCAGGTTCCGGCACGGACGCGACCGTCCTGTGCGGTGCGGTGCGGAGCGGTGCGGGCTAAGCGGTACGCTCGCCCACCTTGCGCTTGACCCCGGTCCAGACCGGCTTGAGGATTCCCGCGGAAAGGACCGCCACCACGAGTACCCAGATGGTGATCGAAATACCGGAGGCGCCGATCATCGCGCCGAGGTCGCCTTGGTAAGTGACCATTCCCTGGACGAAGTACCGCTCGATCATCGGCCCAAGGACCAGACCCACCAACAGTGATGCCGGGGAGAAGTCGAGCAGTCGCAGGAAGTATCCCAGGATTCCGGACACCAGCACGATGTGCAGGTCGATGAAATTGCTGTTGATGCTGTAGGCGCCAATAGCTGCGATGATAACGATAAACGGAATCATGTAGCGTATCGGGGTCATGATGAGCTTGATCCAGACCCCGATCAAGGGCAGGTTCAACAGCAACAGCATAACATTGGCGATCAGGATGGAAGCGATGACCGACCAGAACAGGTCGGGGCGCTGGGTCGCCAGCAGCGGTCCCGGCTGCACACCCTGCACCGTCATGGCTGAGATCATCAGCGCCAAGGTGGCGGAGAAGGGAATACCGAGCATCAGCACCGGGACGATGCTGCCGATAGTGGCTGAAGAATTGGCCGCCTCAGGTCCGGCTACGCCCTCGACCGCCCCGGTACCCAACTTCTTCCTGTGTTTGGAGACCGTCTGTTCGACCTTATAAGAGCCGAAGGTGGAGAGCGCGGCCGCCGGTCCGGGTATCAGGCCGAATCCGAAGCCGATCAAGGAGCCGCGTCCCCAAGGGGTGATCGAGCGTCTGAACTCTTCCTTGGTCGGGACCAGTTCACGCCAGCGGAGGCGCTTGGGTTTCGGCCGTTTGGAATCCCCGGTGAGCATGAACATCAGCTCAGAGAGTCCGTAGAGTCCGACCGCGACGCTGGCTAGGGCGATTCCCAGGGTCAGGTCCACATGGCCGAACGTGAAGCGGTTCGTCGAACTGTTGACGTCCAAGCCGACCGTTGCCAGCGCCACGCCGATGATCATCGGAAGCAGTCCTGATCCCAGCGATCCTCCGGAGATCCTCGCCAGGACAAGCAGGCCTCCAGCGGTCAGGGCGAAGAACTCGGCGGGACCGAACCGCATAGCTACCCCGGTCACCAGTGGCATGACCAGCAGCACAATACCCAGCCCGATCAGCCCGGAGATGAAGGACCCAACGGTCATAATGGTCAGGGCAGCGCCGCCGCGACCGTTCTTCATCATCGGGTGACCATCGAAAGTGGCAGCCACGGACTGGGCATCACCGGGCATATTAAGCAGGATCGATGTCATCGAACCCGCGAATTGAGTCCCAATGTAGATGCCAGCGATCATGATCATGCCGATCGCCGGCTCATAGGCGAATGTCAGCGGCAGTAGCAGTGCAGCACCGGCCACCGGACCAAGGCCGGGAAGAATTCCGATCAGTGTTCCAGCCAGCGCACCCACAAACGCAGCCACCAGCAGCTCTGGAGAGACTGCCAGTTCAAGCCCGTAAAGAAATCCTTCAATGGTTCCCATAGTTCATGACTCTCTTACGGAAGGATCGAGCCGCTGGGCAACTGGATTCCCAAGATCTCAGAGAAGAAGAAGGTCAGGGTCAAGCCCATGGCCACGCCGATGATGATGGATCTGACCCACGAGGCCCGACCGACCACTCGGATAAAGGCTACGGCGAAGACCACTGAGGGGATATACTGCCCCAGCAACGGAATCAGCACGGCGTAGTAGACGACCACCATGGAAATGAAGAGCAGAACGTTCTTCAGATCACGACCACGGGGAAAACCGACCTGGCCGGATTCCGACCGACCCAGAAACGCTTCAGCGATCACGATCAGGGAAATGACCATACCGGCGATACCGACCCAGCCGGGAATCATACCCGGACCCGGCTGGGACAGGGTGCCGTCGTCCAGCTCCATACCGGCCATGTAGTATCCGATAAAGATGGCCAGAAACAGTACTCCGAAGAGGATTCGCCCCGTGCGCTTGGGGTTGTTCGTCCATCCCCCTGATGCGCTTTCTGATGCTTCACCAGTGGTTTCAGTCATCAGTTTTCTCGGTTGTTTCCGAGCTCGATCCCGTGCTCGATATTTTCCTGGATCTCGTCCAGGTAGGTGTCCAGTTCGTCGCCGGTAGCCACATCGGGCAGGGCACCCTGTTCGAGGGACCACTCTTCCCACTCATCGCTGGTGACAATCGCCTCCGAGGCGCCCCGCAGGGAGGACTCGACGTCCTCCTCCAGGCCGGTCGGGGCCATGGTCATGTAGTCGGAGGTGAAGGGGATGTCGTATCCGGCCTCGTCGAAGTGGACCGCGTCGGGAAGGAACTCGCTGTAGTCCTCCGGACCGCTGTAGGCCACTGCCTGCAGGTCTCCGGCCTCGACCAGTCCGAGTTGGCCCGAAGCGTTTCCGACCACCGCGTCCAAGCGCCCGCTCATCACTTCCAGGGCAGCCTCCCCGGTGCCACCGGCGGTGGTGATCAGGGATACTTCGATGTCAGCCTGCTGTTCCAGGAAGTAGATCACGAACGCGGGATTGCCCATACCGGCGGGCGTACTGATCTGGACTTCTCCCGGGTTCTCCTCAGCCGCCTCGATGAGGTCGTCCAGCGTCTCGTACTCGGAGTCAGGTGAGACGAACAGCCCGTAGGGCGTCCCGGACATCTTCGCCAGCGGGGTGAAGTCCTCCGGCGTTTCAAATTGGGCCTCGTCAGAGACCAGAGGCTGGGCCACGAACCCTCCGGATGTGCCCAGACCCATGGTGTAGCCGTCGGCCTCGGAGTTGGCCAATTGGGTGATGCCCACCGCCTCATCGCCGCCGGGCACGTTGATGACATTTGCGTCGGCGTCCAGCTCGGACTCCAACATCTCGGAGAAATGGCGTCCGACCGGATCTGCACCGCCACCCGGCTCGTAGGGAACGATGTATTCGATGGAATCCGAGGGATACTCTCCACCATCGTCTCCGCAGCTGGCCAAAAGCAGAGGCGCGATCGCCGCGGTCACCACGAGGATACGCCGGTGCCTCCTCGCTGTTGGGCCGGAAGCAGGGTTCGAGTTCTGAGCACGCATGAAGGCACTCCTTCGAGAATTTAAGGCATTGAAGGCAGCCTCCACCGGGGGTGGTGGAGAAATGACTCACGACCTCGGGCACGAGCCGACGTGAGGCATAACACACTATCACCCAATTAACATTACCGGCGAGTAGCCGAACAGATTTTACCTCCGCCTCCCACTGAGTGAGATGGCCTCCGATGAAGCGCCCGCGGCTCGGGGTCTTTTTTTCCGGCCCAAACGGCACAGCCCAACTTACCGGCAGACCGGATTACACGGCCCATTTGCGGAGGCGCGGCGCCCCCGAGTGGGCCGAGATTCTTCAAGGGATACCGCTGCAACTACATTCGGATTTAACATTCTAACGCTGTGTAGTTCACTCGGCTTGAGGCTGAACCCGGGTGCCTTGAAAGGATCATGTGTATTTCCGTCGCCCCGAAGAGATCGAGACCAGGTGGCCAGCAGCTCGAACCCCGCATCGGGGCCCTCGCCCCTGTCCAGCCGCGGCGAACCATGGAGCGCTTACGCCCGTGACCAGCTCGTAGACGTGGTCCTCGGGAACCCTGGCAACCCGCGGACCTGGGCAAGCCCGGGATCCCGCTCGGCAGCGACCACCGCTGAGGCGTCGAAGTAGACTGGCGCCGGAACGGGCAATACGTTCCAGCCGGGAGCGGAAGGGTGTTACCTCTGCCGGAATGCTGATTCGAGGTGCTGGCGCATGAGCGTGGCCGCCTCTTCGGCATTGTGGGCGCTGATGTGGTCGACCAGTTGCTGGTGTTCTTCCAGGGATGTGTTCCAGCGTTGCTCAGTGCGCAGTGTGGTGGGAGCGATCGACATCGACTGCACTCCGTATTTGGTGTTTGCTTCGACGAGGAACGGGTTGCCGCTCGCCTTCCAGATGATGTGGTGGAACCGGTAGTTCAGCTCCCGTCGGAGAATGGGAGAGGGGTCGCTCAGCTCGACCTGTTCAGCCAGGGACGCCTGGAGTTGGGCCACCGTGTTCTCGCTTCTGCGCATTGCGGCGAGTCGGCAGGCCTCCGATTCCAGGATTTTGCGCATCTCATAAAGCTGACCGGTCTTTTCGTCATCCCAGACAGTGACCCGGGTTTTGCGGCCCTGCCGTTCAGCCAGCCCGTCGACCAACAGTAGTGCGACAGCCTCGCGGACAGGGGTCCGGGAGGTGCCGACCAGGTCGGCTACCGCACGTTCGTTGAGGTCGTGTCCCTGTTCCAGGGATCCGTCGAGGATTCGTGCGCGCAACTGTTGATAGACGCTGTCTACTTGGGTTCCGGTTGTCACGACGCCGCCGCCCGTCCGGCGATCCGGCCGAAGACGATACCCGCTGCCAGCCCGGATCCTCCGGGATAGTTTTCACTGAACAGGCCGCCCAGGGCCTCACCGCAGGCATAGAGTCCGGGGATGACCGCCCCGTCATCGTTCAGCACTCGCGCATGTGAGTCGCCCTTGACCCCGCCGAAGGTGAACGTGATGCCGCAGGTGACCGGGTACGCGTAGAAGGGTCCCTCCGAGATGGGGTTGGCCCAATGGGATTTCGGTGGGGTGGTATCAGCCGATCGGCCGTCCTTGATGTTGGGATCGAACGCGACCGAGGTTCGGATCGAGTCGTTGAAAGCCCGGACTGTCCCAAGGAGGCCATCCGTGTCGATTCCCGCTTCCCGGGCGAGTCCTTCCAGAGTGTCGGCGATGTGCTCGCCGACGCCGGGTACCTCGTACTCCTGTGGACGCAGCATGGGGCGCAGACGGGCATCGAAGATCTGCCACGCGATGGCGCCGGGCTGCATGAGGACTTCCCTGCCGTACTTGGCGTAGGTGAGGTTGCGGAAGTCGGCGCCCTCGTCCACGAAACGCTGGCCGTCGCGATTGACGATCATGCCCAGCGGGTAGCTCTGGCGGGTCAGCCGATTGGTGACCTCGTAGTTGGACTCGTTGTCCTCGAATCCCGCGTCCCACTGTGTGGCGTGGCAGGAGCTCCAGTCCCCTCCCTTGGCCGCACCGAGTTTCAGTGCCTCATTGAGCATGGTGCCGGTGTTGAACGGTGTCCCGCGGGTGACGGCGTGCTGCCACTGCGGCCCCATGTGTTCGGCTCGCATCTGTTGACTGGCTTCGAAGCCACCACTTCCCAGAACGGTGGAACCAGCCCGAACCGTGTGCTCTTCGCCGTCGCGTTCGAAAACCACGCCGGTGACCGCTCCGCCGGTTTCGACAAGGCGAAGGGCACGGGCGTTGAAAAGGATCTCGATACCGGTCTCTTCGGCCACGCGGAAGTGATCGCGAACCAGACCCGCCCCGCCGTCGACGTTTCCGACATGTAGTCCGCCCCAGAACAAGTAGCTGCCGTCGGGGCGCTCATAGGCCTGACGCTCATACATCAGTCGGTACTTCAGGCCTTTGGCCTTCAGCCACCGCATGTCCCCCGCGATGTTGGACGTCAGGGTTGCCGTCATTTCCGGGTCGTTGCGCCCGTTGGTCACCGCCTTCAGGTCCGCGGCGTACTCCTCCTTGGAGTAGGGCGGCACTTCTGTGGCGCCGTGGCGCTCGTCCGCCTCGATGAGATCTTGCAGACTCTCCAGGCCCTCATGGGTCATGCGGGTCGCACCGGCAGTGAAGTAGCTGTTGCCACCAGCCTGCCCTTGAGGCGCAGCTTCCAGGACCAGGACTTGCCTGCCCTGCTCGCGAGCGGCGTGAGCAGCACACATAGCGGCATTGCCGGCGCCGACCACAAGGACGTCGGTCGTGATGGTGGACAATCAAGCTCCTTTGGTATACCAAGATCATGAAAAGTATGCCACTGGATCGAGCGCCCATCAAGCATGGGCTCCTCGCAGTTCAGGGAACCCCGGAGGCGGTCAAGTGACGGCACAAGTGCACAAGCCACGTTGGGGCCAGGCCCCGGGAGTGCTGAGACTGCTGGCTGGGGCAGCGGTGGTGGGATCACTCTTCGAGCTGTTGGGGATCCCCGCGGGCATGTTGCTGGGCAGCGCCATCGGGGCCGCCCTGGTCAACCAGGCGTGGTTCCCGCGCCTGCGGCCGGCTGCCTTCCCCCGGACTCTGCGGTATATCGGGCTGATGCTGGTCGGCCTGGTCAGCGGCGTTCTGCTGACTGTGGATTCCCTGGTGAGCACAGCCTCGGTCGCCGTTCCAGTCATCGTGGCCTATCTCGGACTCGTTGTGGTCAACCTTCTGCTCATCGCGTTACTGATGGCTCGTTACAACATCGACCCCGCCACTGCAGTGCTCGCCGTTACCCCGGGCGGTCTTGCGGAGGTCACGTCACTGGCCATCGACAAGGGGGCGCAGATGGGCGTGGTGATGACCGTGCATGCGGTCCGGTTGTTCACCCTGGTGCTCGCGCTCTTGCCCATCCTGTTGGTGGTGTTGAGTACATGACACTGCTACCGCTGTTTGCCGTCATGGCGGGCTCACTGGCTGCTGCCCTCGTCTTTCGGCGGGTCCGTGTACCGCTGTGGCCCCTCACAGGGGGTTTGGTGGGCGCAGCTGCGGTGAATCTCGGTTTCGGTCTGGCCGCGGAAGTACCCACAGTCTTCGCTCTGACCGGACAGTTGCTGATCGGTACAGCCATTGGTGCCACTATCGGACCTGATGTCTTCCGGCAGTTCATGCGGGTCTTCGCCCCAGGGACTCTCGCCGTGATCGTCGTCTTGGGAGCCGGGCTGCTTTTCGGGTGGCTGTTCGCGGCCTGGGGGCTCATGGATCCGGCCGAATCGCTACTGTCGCTGGTGCCGGGTGGCGTGGGGGAAATGGTGGCTGCGGCCATAGCACTCGACCTCGACAGCGCCCTGGTGATCGGCGTGCACGTGGTGCGGATTCTGACAGTGCTGCTGAGCCTTCCTCTGGTCTTCTGGGTGAGCGAGAAGATCTATAACCGGTGGATCGGCGGACCGAACGACGCCGCCGACTGAGCTCTCCGAGCGATGGCCGGGTCAGTTCCAATGAGGAATGTGAACGTTTTAACTTGACGGAAAACGCTTTCCCATTAGGGTGATCCACACCACTGCCACTCCCCCGAGGCAGTGCCCGCACCGGACTGCCAGCCGCTCCTGGACAGGAGATTCCAGCAGGACGGTCCAGGTTCAGGAGGTTCCTTGCCAACCAGTCGCACCGCAGCAGTTCACGCTGATCCTCCACGCAAGATGGCTTACTTGGCCGGGGCAGGAGCGATCGTTTTTGCGCTTGCCGCGACGACCACTGCCGCTTCCGTCACCAGTGCTTCCCCTGCGGACGGCTCAGGAACGGGTGTCCAGCTCGAGGAGCTCGACCGCGGGCTGGTCGCCGTCAGCACCGACGAGGGCGTGTTCCTCAGCTGGCGCCTGCTCGGCCACGAGGTCACCGGCCACACCGAATCGGGCATGGACGGCCCCGACTTCCAGGTTCACCGGGACGGCGAGCCGATCGGGAAGGTCAGCGACAGCACCAACTACCTCGACGCTGAAGGCACCGAGAAGTCCGAGTACACGGTCACCCCGGTCGGCGGCGACGTGGCCGAGGAGCCGAGCGATCCGGCCTCCCCCTGGGAAGACGGCTACTACGACCTCCCCCTCCAGAAGCCGGAGGGCGGTGTCACGCCCTCCGGCGAGGAGTACGAGTACACGGCCAACGACATCAGCGTCGGCGACGTCGACGGGGACGGCGAGTACGAGTTCGTCGTCAAGTGGGACCCGGACAACTCCAAGGACGTATCCGAGGTCGGCTACACCGGCAACGCCATCATCGACACGTACACCCTCGACGGCACCCTGCTGCACCGGATCGACCTGGGCCACAACATCCGCGCGGGCGCCCACTACACGCAGTTCCTCGTGTACGACTTCGACGGCGACGGCCGGGCCGAACTGATGTTCAAGACCGCGCCCGGCACGAACATCACCACCTACGGCGAGGACGGCGAGGTGGTGGCCGAGGAGTACGTCACCATGCCGGAGGAGGACGTCGAGGCGGGCTACTCCCATGACGACGACTACCGGATGAGCGCCGACGACTACTACGAGCACGTGGTCGGCATGTTCCTCGACTGGCACGAACACCCCGAGGTCACGGCCGGGAACTGGCCCGCCACCCTGGAAGAGGCCTTCGGAACCGACCCCGAGTACGACTACCCGCTCTCTCGTGAGGACGCCGAGGCGCTCGCCGACCACTTCATGGACGACTACGCCCCCGACCGCAGCGAGAACAACGAGCTGCGCGAGTTCGAGGGCTTCATCGTCGACGGCCCGGAGTACCTGACCGTGTTCGACGGGGCCACCGGCGGCGAGCTGGAGACCATCCGCTACGAGCCGGAGCGCGGCGACGACG
Source organism: Nocardiopsis oceani (assembly GCF_054777395.1). Classification (NCBI taxonomy): domain Bacteria; kingdom Bacillati; phylum Actinomycetota; class Actinomycetes; order Streptosporangiales; family Nocardiopsidaceae; genus Nocardiopsis; species Nocardiopsis oceani. Next base: position 87,381 of record NZ_BAAHAR010000007.1, on the reverse strand, counting down.
GGCTCATGTGGGGCGACTACGCCATGGAGCGCATCGAGCCGGGCAACCGTGTCGACCGCTTCCTGGCCGGGGTGGCCTACCTGGACGGCGCGAACCCGTCGGCGGTCTTCGCCCGCGGCTACTACACCCGCACCGCCTTGGTCGCCTACACCTGGGACGGCGAGCAGATCGTCGAGGACTGGTCCGTCGACAGCGGACACGCCCCCATGGACAACCCCTTCAACGACTCCCCGCACGGGGTGGAGGGCACCGACCCCGAGTACGGCACCCTCACCACCCAGGGGTTCCACTCGCTGAGCGTTGCCGACGTCGACGGTGACGGCCGCCAGGACATCATCTACGGTTCCGCGACCATCGGCCACGACGGATCGCTGCTGTACTCCTCGTACGACTACGGCCACCCGGACAGCGACGTGCCGGGCGAGTACGTCAAGCTCGGCCACGGCGACGCCATGCACGTGGGCCACTTCGCCCCGGAACGCGAGGGCCAGCAGATCTGGGCCGTGCACGAGGGCGCCACCGAAGCGCCCTACGGCTTCTCGATGCGCGACGCGGCCACGGGCGAGGTCCTCTTCGGCGGCTACACCGGTGTGGACACCGGCCGCGCCATGGTCGGCGACATCGACCCCGACCGGCCCGGCTACGAGGTGTGGTCCTCCATGCCGCCGGACGACGCGGACGTCGACGCCGGCCTGTGGACCGCCGACGGCGAGTACCTCGGGACCGACACCCCGGGGACCAACATGAACATCCGCTGGGCCGCCGACATGACCACCCAGATCGTCAACGGCACCGCCACCGAGGAGTTGGAGACGCCCACCGTCGACGACTGGCAGCGGGGAACGCTGCTCACCGCCGAGGGCACCCTCACCAACAACTGGACCAAGGGCAACCCCGGGCTGGTCGCCGACGTGTTCGGTGACTGGCGCGAGGAACTGCTGTTGCGTACCGAGGACAGCTCCGCGATCCGCATCTACACCTCCACCGAGGTCACCGACCGCAAGCTGTACACGCTGATGCACGACCCGCAGTACCGGGTGGGCGTGGCCTGGCAGCAGACCACGTACAACCAGCCGACCTACCCGGACTTCTACCTGGGCTCCGACATCGACTGGTCCGAGGTCCCCGTCCCCGACCCCCGCTACCCGAAGAGGTAGCCCTCCCCGGAGGCGGTCCGGCCTCCCCCCACTCCCTCGGACCGCCTCTCCCCCGGCACCCGCGGCGCACCGGCGCCGCGGGTGCCTCAGCGTTGTATCCGCAGGTCGGACCGGCCACGATGGAACCGTGCCGGCCCCGGTGGCGTCGTACCACTCTGGTGACTAGCTGGTGCACCATGACGGAACCTCCGGAGGCAGCGTTGATCGAGACCATCAGATCCCACACCGACCGGCGGGAAGTCGAGATCGGGGCCGTGGTCGCCGCCGCGGTCGTCATCGCCGTGTGCTGTGCGGTGCCGTTCGCGCTGGAGCGGGAACCGGCCACCGTGGTCCTCGTCGTGGGGGTGGCCGGGGCCCAGCTGATGGCCCACATGGTGTACGCCCGGCTCTCCATGCTCCACAAGAAGTCCGAAGGGGCCGCGTGGCACGAGCCGCGGGCGCTCTACGCGCTTCCCGTGGTGGGGGCGCTGTTCTCCATGCCCGCGGTGTTCAGCTCCACGATCGACCTGGAGGGGCTCGAGGCGGGTCGGACTCTGCTCGTCATGCTGGTGATGGGTGCCGCGGCGATCCCTCTCGCCTACGGCGCGCTGATATTCCTTTGGGCACCGGTCGAACTGCTGGCCCGCGGCGCGGTCCAGCTCTACCGGGGAAACCGGCACGGTTTCGGCTATATCGCGGCCGCGTCGGCGATCGGCATCCTCACGGCCTTCGGGGCGGCCGGCGCCTTGGCTGTCGACTCCCCTTCGGCGGGGCGCCAGACCGAGGCCCAGGGCGCTTACCTGGCCGCGCTGTTCGGCGTCCCCGGTGACTACACCGTGGCGGATCCGACGATGCTGATCGTCGCCCGGGTCCTGGGGGCGATCATGCTGCTCGGCGTGCTCACCTTCGTCATGGCCGCCGTCGTGGCGCCGTTCCAGCGGAAGACCACCCCCGAAACCTCGGACACCAGTCGCACTGACAGCGACACGGACCGTAGCTGAATCCGGCTGAATGCCTGAAATATCAGACTCTTCCTGACCACGGCCGAGGGTGGCCGGGGCCACATTCTGCTTCACTGCCAGGGAAATCCACCCCAGGAGGCAGGAGCAGCCCACGTGAGCGAAAACGCCACCGCCGTCAGGGCGGTCGGGACTTGGCGCCTCGTTGTCTACAGCGGCATCGGGATCTTCATGTTCTTCGTCCCGGTGACCTTCGCCGGGGAGAGCGCCATTCCGCTGGACCACCTGGTCACCCTCATCCAGTCCGGGCTCGGGCCCGCCCTGCCCTATGTCATCTGGCTGGTCATCGCGGCCGGGACCGTGCTGCCCTTCGCCACCGGCAATTGGCGGAGCACCCGGGTGCGGCTCGTGTTCTCCCTGCTCAACATCGTGGGGCTGGCCGCGGCCTCCATGGTGATCCTGGAGGTCGGCCCGGCCTGGTTCCTGGACGAGGACCTGGCCCCCTTCCTGTTCGACAGCGTCGCCGTCAACGTCGGCCTGCTGGTCCCCGTCGGAGCGATCTTCCTGGCGCTGCTCGTGGGATACGGCCTAATGGATTTCGTCGGTGTGCTCCTGCAGCGCATCATGCGACCCGTGTGGCGCACCCCGGGGCGTTCGGCGGTCGACGCCGCGGCCTCGTTCGTCGGCAGCTACTCGCTGGGGCTGCTCATCACCGACCGCGTCTACCGGTCCGGGAGGTACACGGGCCGGGAGGCGGCCATCGTCGCGATCGGGTTCTCCACGGTCTCGGTGACGTTCATGGTCGTCATCGCGAACACGCTGGACCTGATGGGGATCTGGCTGACCTACTTCTTCCTGACCTTCTTCGTGACCTACGCGGTGACTGCGCTCATCGTGCGCATCCCTCCGTTGAGCCGCATCCCGGAGGACCACTTCCCCGGCGCTACCCCGCAGCCCGAGGAGGAGATCACCGGACACCGGATCCGCCACGCCTGGAGCGAGGCCAAGGTGACGCTGCGGGCGGCCCCTTCGCTGCCGCGCAACGTCTGGACGAACTTCACCGAGGGGCTGCGGATGTCGATGTCGATCCTGCCCTCGATCATGTCCGTCGGCACCCTGGGTCTGATCCTGGAGCGCTTCACCCCCGTGTTCGACCTCCTGGCCTACGTGTTCCTGCCCTTCACCTGGCTGGTGCAGCTCTCCGACCCGGAGCTGGCGGCCAGGGCCCTCTCGGTCGGTATCGCGGAGGTGTTCCTGCCCGCCACGGTGGCCGCCGGGCACGAGGACCTGGTGCTCCGGCTCGTGGTGGGCGTCGTGTCCGTCTCCGCGATCGTCTTCTTCTCCGCCCTGGTCCCCTGTGTCCTGGCCACCAAGATCCCGCTGACCGTGGGCCAACTCGTGGTGATCTGGTTCCAGCGGGTCATTCTGAGCATCCTTATCGCCGGCCCGCTCGCCTACCTCCTAGTGGGGCTCTAGGGCCCAGGCGAAGGTGTGCGGCCCGCGGACCCCGGGGAACACGACCCCGTCGCCGGAGAGGCGGGGCACACCCGTGCCGGTGCTCTCCGAACCGGCCGCGTCCGTCGCACGAACGCCGTCCCAGAGCACCACGCCGTCCACGGCGATCCGCCGGTCCCGGCCGGACAGCGGCACCACGACCTCGCCCTCGCCTTCAGACGGCTCCACGGTGAGCGTGAACGAGTCCTCGTCCCGCTCCCAGCGCACCGCCAGGCTCCCGCCCGGGGTCGGCACCCGGCCCTGCGACCAAGCGAGGTCGGCGACCTGCGGCGCCACCCGCCAGCGGCGGTAGCCGGGCGCGGTGGGGCGCACCCCCAGGACACCCTCGCCGAGCGCGGGGACCGCGGTGGTCCAGGGGGTGCTGGCGTATGCGCCGCGCTCGCGGGTGCCGTCGGTGTTCCAGGAGAACCAGCCGGTACCCGGCCCCTCGTCGAGCATGTGCCCCCACCAGCGGCGGATCAGGTCCAGGGCGCCCTGGGTGTCGCCGTACCGGACCCGGCCCAGCGCCTCCAGGGCCTGGATGTAGCCCTGGATGTCCGAGGCCCGGTAGGGGTTGTCCTCGAACTCGCTGGAGCGGGTGCCGTACGGGGTGGCCAGCTCGGTGCCCAGGAAGCGCATGACCCGCCGGGCGTCCCCGCGCTCCAGTGTGCCGAACACGAGGTTGCCCGCGTTGGCGTCGCCGGAGTGGTCCCCAGTGGGGTCGTCGGTGTTGAGCACCATGGCCCCCGCCCGTTCGTCCCACAGGCGGGCAACGAGGGCAGCGCGCACCTTCCCGGCTCTGGCGGTCCAGCGCTCGGCGGCGGCCGGGTCGTCGGCGGCGTCGCGCTCCAGGGCGGCCATCCCTCTGAGGGCGTCGTAGTAGACCGCGTTGGTCAGCGAGTCGACGCCGGCGGCCAGGTCGAGTGGAGACCAGTTAGCGACCATCGCCAGCGGTGCCTCCGGGTCGGTCCGTCGGTCCTGTTCCTCGCGGAAGAGGCCGTCGCCGTCGGTGCGTGTTTCCAGGAAGGCCACCGCCCTGCGGGCGACCGGCAGCAGCGCGCGGACGAAGGGCGTGTCCCCCGTGTACAGGTGGTGGTCGGCCAGGGCCGCGACCCAGAAGGCGGTGAAGCTGTGGATGCTGATGTCACGGAACAGGGAGACGCCCTCGTCCACCGATCCCAGTGCCAGTTCGGGGTCCGGTCCGTTCTCCGGCACCCGCCACCCGTCGGGCGGTCCCGGGTCGCCGGGGTCGCCGTGCACCAGGTGTGAGACGCCCGCGGGAAGCGACCCGTCCGGGTTCTGCACCCACCCGTACTGGCGCAGGGAGTTGCGCACGAGCCACCGGTAGTCGCCGCTCTGCTGGTATCCGGCCAGCGCCTGCATGTGGAGGTCGCCCATGAAGAGCACTCGGTCGAAAGGGGTCGTGAGCATCCAGGGAGTAGGGCCCTCGGGCGCGCCGGGGAGCGCGCTGTCCTCGCTGACCGACGCCAGGTCGCCGGTGTGCGCGCTGTTGTGCCAGGCCCGGTTGAGCAGGTCGTCGCTGGAGAGGAAGTGGCCGTCCCGGACCACCGGATAGACGGTGGACCGGATCCGGACGTGGTCGATCACCGCCTCCCCCGGACCGTCGAGGGTGAGGAGCAGGTAGCGGGTCTCGCGCTTGCCCTCGCTGTTCAGCACGGTCGGCTGGGCGACCGGCGCGAACACGTCGATCCTGGCCCACGGCTGGGCGTCGGTGCCGAAGAAGGCCGCCAATCCGTCGCCGTCGGGCGAGAGCTGGTCCCGGAACTGGGCGTGCGCCACCCGCAGCGGCGCCCCGGACACGTGCTCGACCGACACCTCCAGGTAGCCCATGGCGATCTGGCCCAGGTCCACGACGACGGCGGTGCTGTGTCGGCGGTCGGTCCGCAGCACGAGGGGCGGCCCGGCTTCGGTGGTGAGGCGTTCCGGTTCGGGTGCGCCCGCCGGGTCGCCTTCCACGGTGACTGCGGTCGGCGCCACGAGCGGGGATTCGGCCAGGACCACCAGGTCCCGCCAAGCGGGATCTTCGGCCAGGGGCGTACGGGAGAGTTCCTCAGCGGTGCGCATGGTGTCTCCTCGACTGTTCGGATCGGATACCGACGACCCTAGGAAGCACAGATGAGACGTTCCATGCTTTGGAGTCTGCTTTCCCTACCCCAGACGCTCACCCGGTCTAGACTCCGGGCATGGACCTCCTCAGCGACGTCGTGGAGTCGATGCGTGCGGGCACCCCCGGCGGCGCCCGCGTCGAGGTGCACGGAAGCAGCTGGGGGTGGTGGATGCCGGGCGATCCCGACGTGGCCGGGTTCCTGGCCGTCCTGGGCGGTGGGTGCTGGATGTTTCCGGAGGACGGCGGGCCACCCGAGCGCCTCGGGCCGGGCGATGTGGTGCTGTCCCCGCACGGCGGCGGCTACGGCCTCGGCGACACCCCGGACCCTCCCACGGAGACCTTGGAGGAAGCACGTCCCGATACGGGCGGCGGGTTCGGGCGGCACTCGCTCGGAGCCCTCGGTGCACCCGCTGTCCCCGGTGCGGGGCCCTCCACCGTGCTCGTCTGCGGCGGCTACCGGATGGACCGGGAGCGCACGCACCCGCTCCTGTCCGCCCTCCCCGAGCACGTACGGGTACGGACCTCCGAAGGCCGCGAGCCCCGCTTGGAGCGGGTGCTGGCCGTACTCGGGGAGGAGACCGCGACCGCCCGCCCCGGCGCGGACGCGCTGGTGGCCCTGCTCCTCGACGCCCTCCTCCTGTACACGCTGCGCGCCTGCCTGGAGGAGGGGGCCGAGGGCGAGGCCCCCGACGGGTGGGCCCGGGCGCTGGCCGACCCGGGGGTCGGTGCTGCCTTAGCTGCGGTGCACGGCGACCCGGCCCGTCCGTGGACTGTGGCGGCTCTGGCCGCGGCAGCGCGGATGTCCAGGGCGACCTTCGCACGCAGGTTCACCGCCTTGGCGGGCCAGCCGCCGATGGCCTACGTGGCCTGGTGGCGGCTGAACACCGCCCGGGGACTGCTCCGGGACACGGATCTGCCGGTGGAGGCGGTGGCCGCGCGGGTGGGGTACACCTCGCCCTTCGCCTTCTCCCGGGCGTTCCGGAGCGCCTACGGTGCCGCGCCCGGACGGTACCGGCGGTCCCTTGGAACCGAGGTCACGGCCTTTGGGTCAACCCCAGTTCCGAGGTGAGGAAGCGGTGCAGGTGGGCCCGGGCCTGGTCCAGGGACAGCGGGGGTGCTCCGCGCAGGCGCCGCAGCGCCAGGCCGTCGACCAGGGTCAGCGGGCCGTCTCCGGCCTCCTTGCGGACGTGGTCGGCGACCGCCCGGTAGCCGAGACCGTGTATGCCGTCGTGGTACTGGCGCATCCAGTGGTAGTCCGGATGGTCCCGCAGCACCTGCTTGACCCGGCGGACCCGGCGGTTCTGGTCGAGCCGGAGGTCGTCCGAGGGCGCCATCTGTTCCAGTGCCGCGCCGAGGACCGCGAGCTGTAGGCGGAGCGGATGGCCGATGGTCGGTTCCTCACCTCACCTAAAAGCCTGGTGACAAAGGGCGTTGGGTTCCCGGGCCCTTGGGGTGTGTACCTGTCCACGCGGGTGCGGGCTGGGGTTCGGGGTTGTTGGGGTTTGTTGTTGGGTGCGAGGTTGCCCCGTTTCCTGCCGCTTGATGGTGGCCGTCTCCGCTGCGCGCCTCAAGGTCGTCGCCATCGAGCGCTTCGCGCGTCGGTGGCGCTCCACCTTGACCCGCTTCGCTGCGACGGCGGGTCGGCGGCAGTCAGGAAACGGGGGAGGTGTGGTCGGGGCCCAAGGGGGCCCTTCGGGCCCCGACCCTCCGGCCCGGTGGGCCGGGCTTCGCCCGGTCCGGCCGTGGCCGGCCGGATTCCTGCCCGTCCGCCCGGCTTCATCGGCCAGCGCGTCCCAATCCAGTGGCCAGCCAGCGACGAAGGACCCGAACAGGCGGGGCGGGTGGCTGGGCGCGTCCCACCGGACTTTCGGTCAGGGGTGGGCCCCCTTTCCAACGATGATCTTGCCCCTGGCTCCACCCTCGACGGCCGAGGGTGGAGCCAGGGGCAAGATCATCGGGGATCAACCGGTTTCGGACACAGCGGTCATCTTCGCCGGGCCAGTTTCAGACACCGGGTCTACCTCCGTGTGGGGCGCCCACCGGGGGCGCCCGCTACCCCCCCCACATGGGGGCGCCTGGGGCGCCGAGCCCCCTCCCGGAAGCACCCGGGGCCGGTGAACCCCCTCCCTGGAGGCAATCTCGGCGCCCAGAATGACTCCAGTAGGGGGGGTTCGATGCCCTGGAACCCACACCCGACCGGTCCAACAGCACCACCCGCACCCGTATGGGCCACCCACCACCGAGCCGCAAGACCGGTGGGACGCGCCCAGCCACCCGCCCGGCCTGCTCGGGCCCTTCGTCGCCCACCGGCCACTGGATTGCGACGCGCCTGCCGACACAACCAGACCCACGGGAAGGAATCCGGCCGGCCACGGCCGGACCGGGCCGCAGGCTCGGGGCAGTTCCCGGCCGAAGGCCGGTCCCGTCGCCACCCCGACCACACGTCCCCCGTTTCCTGACTGCCGCCGACCCGCCGTCGCAGCGAAGCGGGTCAAGGTGGAGCGCCACCGACGCGCGAAGCGCTCGATGGCGACGACCTTGAGGCGCGCAGCGGAGACGGCCACCATCAAGCGGCAGGAAACGGGGCAACCTCGCACCCAACAACAAACCCCAACAACCCCGAACCCCGCCCCGCGTGGACAGGTACACACCCCAAGGGCAGGGCAACCAAACCCCCCTTGTCACCAGGCTCTAAGGGGCTTGTGACCGGGATGCGTGCGAAATAGGCGTCCAACCTGTGGCGTTGTGGTCGGGTATATGGAGGAGGACCCGAACCGGGGACACGCAGCCGCGGCCAGCCGGGCTGCGGCTGAGCGCATCCGGATTGCCAAGGCGGAGGCGGCACGGTTGGCCGAGTCCCTCACCCGGCAGTGGGAGGGCGTCGTCGAGGCTGCCGCCTTGACGGCCAACGACGACGAGCACGATCCGGAGGGCTCCACCCTCGCGTACGAACGCCAACAGCTCCAGGCCATGCGTAATCACGTGCACCTGGAGCTCGACCGCCTCGACAGGGCGGCCCGGAGGCTGCGAGAGGGAACCTACTGGGTATGCGAGCAGTGCGACGGACCCATAGCACCGGCACGTCTTGTCGCCCGGCCCACAGCCAGGGCGTGTATCGGGTGCGCCAAGGGACCCGGGACGTGAACTGGACGGCCCCACGGCACGGCGGTCGGGGCACGGACTACTTCCGAGCCCCGGCCTCCGGGGAGGCGCTCCCTTACGGCCCGGTGGCCGGTCACGGCCCTTGGGCCAACCCCAGTTCCGAGGTGAGGAAGCGGCGCAGGTGGGCACGGGCCTGCTCCAGCGACAGCGGGGGTGCCCCGCGCAGGCGCCGCAGCGCCAGGCCGTCGACCAGCGCGTTGAAGCGGGTGGTGGTCTCCTCCACGTCCGGACAGTGGAACTCCCCGGAGTCGCGCCCGCGGCTGATCAGCCGGGCGACACTGTCCGACCAGTCCTCGTAGCGGCGGTGCTGGCGCGAGTCCGGGGCCAGGCTGGCCGAAGAGGCCCAGCTGTCGAACCACAACAGCCAGTGCCGGTCGGTCTCGCTGGTGAACACGCCCTCGACCAGGGCTTCCAGGCCCTCGGACGCCGTGGGCAGGGAGAGCATCCGCTCGCCCAGCGGCCGGTAGTAGCCGTCGATCTCGATCGACACCGCCTCGCTGATGATCTCCTTGACCCCGGCGAAGTGGTACGTGACCGTTCCGACCGACACTCCGGCCGCTCGGGCGATGTCGCGCAGGCTCACCCCGCCGGCACCGTGCTCGGCGACCAGCGGCACCGCGGCCTCCAGGATGAGTCTCCTGCGGACCTCGGTGGGCTGCCGGGTGCGCTTGTCGGGCGCCACGGCTCTCCGCTTGGGACCGCTCCGGGGGTCGGTGCCCCGGGGCTCGGCGGTCACCCCGCGGTCCTGGGGATCTCCCGGCGCCACTCCTTGGTGGTGACGACCTCTCCCCCGCTGAACGCCTCCAGTGTGCTGTGCACGACGAAGTGGTCGGCGGTGGCGGTGAGCTCACTGGACGTGCGCACCAATACGTCCCATCCCTCCCGGTACAGGCTGATTTCCCAGTCGGATCCTGCCACGGCGGACATGGGGTCGTCGACTCGGATGCGGTACCGCTCACGGGCCTTCTCGGTGTAGACGAGGCCGTCCGGGTAGGTGCGTGAACCCCCGTAGTTGGGGTCGACGTCGAGCACCCACTCACCGGTGCCCACGTCGTGGGTGACCACGCGCTCCGGGCGCTCGCCGGAGGCACCGCGCACGATCGGCAGCGGGGCGGCCTGTTCGGGCTCCTCGAACACGACCGGTGCCCGCCCCTCGTCCGCGACTTCGGGGCGTTCGGGCAGCAGCAGCGCGCTGTCGGCGGGCCAGACGGTCAGGGCCGGGTCGTCGGGCTGGGGCCACACCCACGGCCAGTAGGCGGTGGAGACGGCGACGCGGATCCGGTGCCCGGCGGGAAAGGCGTAACCGGTGCCGGTCAGCTCCACCTCGACGTCCTCGGGTGTCCCGGGGTCCCAAGGCACGGTGCGGTCGCGGCCGTGGCGGCTGCTCAGGTTCATGACGCCCCGGGTGACCAGGGTGGAGGCTCCGTCGGGGGCGACGTCGCACACCCGCACGATCACCGTGCCCTTGGGCCGGTCGGCGTCCATGCGCAGCCGGACGCGGGCGCGGCCCAGGATCTCGGTGCGGTCGGTGAGCGGACGGGTGTCGAAGCAGGTCGAGCGGCCGTCCTCCTCGCGCTGGTCGGGAGGCAGGTCGGTGGCGTTGCCGTAGGGGAAGAACCGGCCGGCGTCGACCCCGGTGTGCTGCGGGCTGTGCACCCGGACGGGGGCGTTGCCGCCGAGCACGCGCTCGGTCCACCGGGTGGACGGCGACGGCCAGGCTTCGTCGGTGACCCAGCGGCCCGGGCGCTGTTCGTAGGCGGTTGCGGGCGGGACCGGCTCCTGCATCCACGAGCGCACGCGCGGTGTGTCCATGGCGCCGTTGTCGGCGTCCTTGAGCCAGTGGTCCCACCAGCGCACCGTCTCCTGGAGGAACCCGATGTGCGGGCCCGGGGGCAGCGCGATGTCGGGGTACTGGTGTGCCCAGGGGCCCAGGATGCCGCGTACCGGCCCGGGCAGGTGCTCGGTCAGGCGCAGCACGGTGTCACGGTAGGGATCGGCCCAGCCGCCGACGGCCAGGACGGCGGCGCCGATGGCGGAGTAGTCCTCGCAGACGCTGCCGTGCCGCCAGTAGTCGTCGCGTTCCTGGTGGTCCAGCCAGGTGTGGATGAACGGTTCCAGGACCTCCAGGCGTTCGCGCCACTGGGGCAGCCAGGCGTCGCCGACCACGGTCGGGTCCGGCGGGCGGGCGGTGAAGGCCAGCATGGTGCCGGACCACCCGGCCATGTCGATGCCCAGGACGGAGCCGCCGATGTAGTGCACGTCGTTGTCGTAGCGGTCGTCGGCCGAGCACACGGTGACGATCGCTTTGAGCGCTTCGGGGCGCCGGGCGGCGATCTGGAGCGAGTTGAAGCCGCCCCAGGAGATGCCGAACATCCCGACCCTGCCGGTGCACCAGGGCTGGGCGGCGAGCCACTCGACGACCGCGACGCCGTCGTCGATCTCCTGCTCGCTGTACTCGTCGCGCATCACCCCTTCGGAGTTGCCCGAACCGCGCAGGTCGACCCGCACCGAGGCGTAGCCGTGGCCCGCGTAGTACGGGTGGCGCTGGGCGTCGCGCGGCGCGGTCCAGTCGCCCTTCCGGTAGGGCAGGTACTCCAGCAGCGCGGGCACCGGGTCCGCCAGCGCGTCGGCCGGCAGCCAGACACGCGCGTGCAACCGTGCGCCGTCGGCCATCGGAATCCAGTACTCCCGTACCTCGACCTCTCTGTCGAAGTCCTCGCGGTACCGCATGCTCCCCCGTTCATGGTGTTCGTGGTGTCAGGCTCCGTCTGCGGGACCCTCCGGGTCCCAGCGGCGGATGCGGTGGCCGCCGCCCAGGTCGATCCAGTCGGGGTCGTCTGCCCCGCTGGGTGCCTCGGCGGAGACCCGCTCAGCCGCCGCGCCGGTAGGGGGAACCGGCGCGGTGCCCCCGCCCCGCGCCGGTTCCAGGACCGCCTCCATGAGGCGGCGGGTGTAGGGGTGGTTGGGTCCGGAGAAGACCGCGTCGACGGGCCCCTCCTCCACGACGCGCCCGTCGCGCATGACCGCCACCCGGTCGGCGATACCGCGGACGACCGCCAGGTCGTGGCTGATGAAGACGAACGCCAGGTCGCGCTGGGCGCGCAGGTCGTCCAGGAGGGCCAGCACCGAGGCCTGGACGGAGACGTCGAGCGCGGTGGTGACCTCGTCGGCGACCACCACGCGCGGGTCGCCGGCCAAGGCGCGGGCGATGCCCACGCGCTGGCGCTGGCCGCCGGAGAGCTGTTCGGGCAGGCGGTCGGAGAGGGCGGGGTCCAGGGCCACGTCCCGGATCAGCTCGCGGGCGCGGTCGTCGGCGTCGGAGCGTTCGGCGAGCCCGAAGAAGCGCAGGGGCCTGCGGACCGCGTCGCGGACGATGCGGCGCGGGTTGAGGGAGGTGTCGGCGTTCTGGAAGGCCAGCTGGACCCGCCGCCGGACGGCCAAGGGCCGCTCCCGTGCCCCGGCGGCCAGGTCTCCCTCCGCCCCGTTCCCGGGGTCCCCGTCGGGGCCGGTGCCGCTACCGCCGTCGCTGCCGCCGTGGAGCCGCATGCTGCCGGAGGTGGGTGCGCGCAGTCCGGCCAGGGACCAGGCCAGCGTCGACTTTCCGCTGCCCGATTCCCCCACCAGGGCGAGGACCTCGCCGCGGCGCAGGCCGAGCGTGACCCCGTCCACGGCCCGGTTGCGCCCGTAGTCGATGGAGACGTCGCGCATCGACACCACTTCGGGGGCCTCGTCCGGGACGGGCTCGCGCGAGCGCACGGTCCGGGTACCGTCCTCGGCAACCTCGGCCAGTCCCCGGTCGCCGATCCGGGGCACGCTGGCGAGCAGGTGGCGGGTGTAGGAGTGCTGGGGGTCGGCGAACAGGTCGTCTGTGGCGGCGGCTTCCACGACCTCGCCCCGGCGCATGACCACCACCCGGTCGGCCATCCGGGCCACGACACCGAGGTCGTGGCTGACCAGGACCGACGTCAGTCCGAGTTCCTCGCTGAGCCCGGCGACCAGGTCCAGGATGCGGGCCTGGGTGACCACGTCCAAGGCAGTGGTGGGCTCGTCGAGGACCAGCACCCGGGGTTCGGTGGCCAGCGCCATGGCGATCGCGACCCGCTGCTGCTGGCCGCCCGAGAGCTGGTGCGGGTAGCGGCGGGTGATGCCGTCGGGGTCGGGCAGCCCGACCTTGGCCACCAGGGCGCGGGCCCGCGCACGGCGCTGCTCTCGGGCCAGCCCCTGGGGCAGCAGCGATTCCTCGATCTGCCGCCCGATCCGCATCGAAGGGGTGAGGGCGTTGCCCGCGTTCTGCCCGACCAAGGCGACGTCGTTGGCGCGTAGGTCCCGCAGGCCCGCGGCGTCGAGGGAGAGCACGTCGCGGCCGACGACCTCCACATGGCCGCCGGTGACTTTGGAGCCGTGCCGCAGGTGGCCCAGCAGGGTTCCGGCGACGGTGGACTTGCCGCTGCCGGATTCCCCGACCACGGCCACGGTCTCGCCCGCGGCGGCCTTGAACGACACCTCGCGCACGACGGTGACGTCGGCGCCGCTCGAACGGTAGGCCACGGACAGGTTCTCGACCCTCACCACGGCGTCGCCCCGGTCGCCGGCGCCGTGCGGGTTGCCGGTACTCATGAGCTCTCCTTCGCGCGGTCGACGCCCCAGGCCTTGGCGAGGCCGTCTGCGGACAGGTTCAACCCGACGACCAGGGTCGCCAGAGCGATGATCGGGGCCAGGCTCGCCCACGGCACCACGACCATGGCGGTGCGGTTCTCCGCGACCATCAGCCCCCAGTCCGGGGTCGGCGGGTTGGCACCGAAGCCCAGGAACGACAGGGAGCTGATGAGCAGGACCACCCAGGAGGCGCGCATGGCGAACTCGACGGAGACGACGTTGGCGATGTTGGGCAGCACCTCGCGCACGAGGATGGACAGGGTGCGCTCACCGCGTGCGCGGGCGGCGGTCACGTAGTCGAGGGGCGCCACCCCCAGTGCGGCTGCGCGGACCACGCGCACCACCTGGGGCGCGTAGACGATGGTCACCGCCAGGACGATCACCACGGGTCCGGCGCCGAGCACGGTGACGACGACCAGTAGGGCCAGGATCGGCGGAATCGCCAGGACCGCGTCGAGCACGCGCATCAGGGCGTCGTCGAACCAGCCGCCCCGGAGCGCGGTGACGCAGCCGAGCAGGGTGCCCAGGGCGACCGCGCAGGCGGTCGCGGCGAACGAGACCATCAGCGCGTACTGCCCGCCGTACAGCACCCGGGTGAGCACGTCGCGCCCCATGGCGTCGGTGCCCGCCCAGTGTCCGGGGCTCGGGCCCAGGAGCGCCTGGTCGGGTGCGTTCGCGGTGGGCGAGTACGGGGTGATCAGCGGGGCGAGCAGGGCCAGCACGACGTGCAGGACGACCAGCCCGAGGCCGACCATCGCGGGCGTGGACCGGGTCAGCGAGCGCAGCGTCCGACGCAGGGTTCCGGGCGCCGAGGACGTGTCCGCTCCCTGTGTGCTTCCACCCTGGTGTGGCTCGGTCATCAGGAGCTCCTCTCACCGGTGCGCAGGCGCGGGTTGAGCGCCATCGCCCCGAGGTCGGCGGCGAGGTTGCACAGGACGTACACCACGGCGCTGATCACGGCGATGGCTTGGAGGACCGGCAGGTCGCGGTTGTGCACGGACTCCAGCATCAATTGGCCGATACCGGGGTAGTTGAAGACGTTCTCCACCACGGCGACCCCGCCGACCAGCCAGGCGACGTTCATCGCGATCACGTTGAGCGTGGGCAGCAGGGCGCTGGGCAGGGCGTGGCGGACCACGACCCGCGCGGTGCTGATGCCCTTGAGCCGGGCGGTGGTGACGAACTCGCTGGCCATGACGTCGATGACGCTGGTCCTGGTCATGCGCACGATGTAGGCGGTCATGACGACGGACAGGGCGATAGTGGGGAGCACGATCGCGGGCAGCAGGTCGGCGACGGGCGCGGAGGCCTCGTCCAGGACCACGGCGGGCAGGACGGGGATCGTGATGGACAGCGCGAGCACGAGCAGGGTCGCCACGACGAACTCGGGGACGCTCATCCCCACCAGGGTGAGCACGGAGATCACGGTGTCCGGCCAGCGGTCCCGGTACAGGCCCGCGAGCACGCCCAGCACTATGGAGGAGGTGACGGCGACGGCGATGGTGGCCACCGCGATCAGCATGGTGTTGCGCAGGTGCAGCCAGAGGGTTCCGGCCACGGCCTCCCCGGAGACCAGGGAGACGCCGAAGTCGCCGCGCACCACGCCGGTGATCCAGTCGACGAAGCGCAGGGCGGCCGGGCGGTTCAGGTCCATCTGGTCGCGCAGCGCGGCCACCGCATCGGGGGTGGCGTCCTGGCCGAGCACCTGGGTGGCCACGTCTCCCGGCAGCAGCTGCACGGCGGCGAAGACCATGACCGAGGCCAGGAGGACGGTGATGACCGCGGACAGCAGCCTTCTTGTCACGTAGAGCAGCATCAGGGCCTCAATCCGATGTTGAGGTAGTCGAACTCGAACCCGGTCTCCTGGTAGTTGAGGACGTCCCGGGAGAGGCCGACCAGGCGGTCGGCGAACATCGGGGTGATCGCGCCGCCCTCGTCCACCACCAGGCGCTGGGCGTCCTCGTAGAGGGTGCGGCGGCGGTCCTCGTCGGCGGCCCGGCGGGCGTCGTCCAGGAGGGCGTCGAAGTCCTCGTCGGACCACGCGGTCTCGTTGTAGGAGGAGCCGCTGCGGAAGACCTGGTTGAGCAGCTGGTCGGCGGGGCGTCCGGTGTACCAGTAGGTGGCCATCAGCGGCCGCTGCATCCAGATCTGGGTGTAGTAGGAGTCGGCGGAGGTGTTGCGCACGGTGATGTCGATCCCGGCCTCGGCCACCGAGTCACGGTAGGCCAGCGCCATCGGCGTGAACACCGGGTCGTAGCTGGAGGTGTACAGGTCCAGCCGCAGGTTCTCCTGGCCCGCCTCGGCGAGCAGTGCGCGCGCCCGGTCGGGGTCGTATTCGAGGGCGTGGTCGGTCCAGTAGGGGGTTTCGGGCGGGACCGGGTTGTCGTTGCCCACAACGCCGGTGCCTTGGAGAGCGACGTCGATGATGTGCCGCGGGTCGTAGGCGTGCTTCATCGCCCGGCGCACCCGGGGGTCGGTGAAGGGCTCCGCGGTGGTGAGCATCGGCAGGACGTACCACTGGGCGTTGACCGAGCGCGCGATGGTGGCCCGCTCGGACGCCTCGACCACGCGAGCTGTGGCGAAGTCCAGGTTGGTCTGGGAGATCAGGTCGACCTGCCCCGCCAGCAGGGCGTTGGTACGGGCCTGGATGTCGGTCATCGAGACCATATCGATGGCATCCAGGACGGGCGGGCCCTCCCAGTGGTCGCCGTTGGCGACCACGCGTCCCCGGCCTCCCGGGGAGAAGGCGTCGAGGCGGAACGGCCCCGTGCCGATCCCGGTCTCGCCGATCGTGTCGCCGCTGCCGTCGGGGACGACGTAGCAGTGGTAGTTGGTCAGGAGCGCGGGGAACTCGAAGTGGGGTTCCTTGAGCTCGACGACCAGTACTCCCGGCTCCGGCGTGCCGATCCGGCCCGGGTCGAGCAGGGGCTCGAGAACCGTTCCCTGGGGCGAGGCGAGCTCGGGGTCCACGATGCGGCGCAGAGTGTAGGCGGCGTCCGCCGAGGTGAACGGGGTGCCGTCGTGGAAGGTCACGCCGTCGCGCAGGCGGAAGGTCCAGGTGGTGCCGTCCTCGGTCGACTCCCACTCCGTGGCGAGGTCGGGCACCGCCTGGCCGTCCTCGTCCATGCGGACCAGGCGGTTGTACAGCGCGCCGAGGTACTCGTAGGCCGACAGCGAGCTGACCGGGTCGAGCGTCTCGGCCTGTGACGCGGGCGGCCGCGCCATCCGCAGTACCCCGCCGTCGGCGGTGGTACCGGTGGCCGCGCCCTCCGGGATCGGGGGTGCCGCCTCCCTGCCGGTCGTGCCGCAGCCGGGCAGCAGTACGGCGGCGCCGAGCGCCCCCGCGCCGCCCAGCAGTGCGGTTCTGCGCGGGATCCGCAGCGGGTCGCCCGCGGGGCGCGGTGGACGCGGCATGACTTCCCCTCAGTGTCCGTGGCCCGGTATCGGCGGAAACAGGTTAATCGTTCACTGAACGATTAAGGTGACCACTGAACGATAGAGGTTCGGCCCCCAGGATTCAACGTCCGCGGCGCGACGCGGAGGGCGTTCGCACACACGAGAGGAGCCGGGACACCCGTGCTGGCAGGGCGTCCCGGCTCCTCGAAGAGAATTCTGACCGGCTAGATCCGGTAGTCCTCCAGGAGTCGGCGGCCGATGATCATGCGCTGGATGTCCGCGGTGCCCTCACCGATGAGCAGCATCGGGGCCTCCCGGTACAGGCGTTCGATCTCGTACTCCTTGGAGTACCCGTACCCGCCGTGGATACGGAAGGACTCCTCCACGACGTCGCGGCAGTACTCGGCCGCCAGGTACTTGGCCATGCCGGACTCCAGGTCGTTGCGCTCACCGGAGTCCTTCTTGCGGGCAGCGTTGACGACCAGGGCGTGCCCGGCCTCCACCTTGGTGCCCATCTCCGCGATCCGGAACAGCACGGCCTGGTGGTCGGCGATCGCCTTGCCGAAGGTCTCGCGCTGCTGCGCGTAGGAGATACCGAGTTCGAAGGCCCGGTTGGCCACCCCGACGGCCCGCGCCGCCACGTTGACGCGGCCCACCTCGACCCCGTCCATCATCTGGTAGAAGCCCCGGCCCGGCGTACCGCCGAGGATCCGGTCGGCGCCGATCCGGTGCCCGTCGAGGATGAGCTCGGTGGTGTCGACCCCCTTGTAGCCCATCTTGTCGATCTTGCCCGGGACGGTGAGCCCCTGGGCGGTCTCGCCGAAGCCCGGCTCCTTCTCGACCAGGAACGTGGTCATGTTCCGGTAGACGGAGTCGGCGCCCTCGTCGGTCTTGACCAGGAGCGCAACGAGGTTGGCGGATCCGCCGTTGGTGAGCCACATCTTCTGGCCGGTGATCGAGTACCCGCCGTCGTCGAGCCTGGTCGCCTTGGTGGAGATCGCCGACACGTCCGATCCCAGCGCGGGCTCCGACATCGAGAAGGCCCCGCGCAGGTCACCGGCGGCCATCCGCGGCAGGAGATCCCTCTTCTGCTCCTCGGTGCCGTGCCGCATCACCATGTAGGCCACGATGAAGTGGGTGTTGATGACCCCGGAGACGCTCATCCAGCCCCGGGAGATCTCCTCGACGACCAGCGCGTAGGTCAGGAGCGACTCACCGAGCCCTCCGTACTCCTCGGGGATCATCAGACCGAAGATCCCCAGCTCCTTGAGCCCCTCCACGATGTCGGTGGGGTACTCGTCCTTGTGCTCCAGCTCGGTCGCGACCGGCAGGATCTCCCGGTCGACGAACTGCCGGACGACCCCGAGGATCTCCTGCTGCTCCTCGGTCAGTCCTTCAGTGGTGACGAGACGGCCCATCGCGGGCGCTCCTTCGGGTCGGGGTTGGCGGCGTCGCGGATTCGCGGGGGTACGTGGTCGCGGACTGGCGGGGTCGTTCAGGGTAGGAGGAGGGTGATGCCCTCGGCCACGCAGGCGGGTTTGTCCCGCCCCTCGATCTCGATCGTGAACCGGGTGCGCAGCCGGTGGGATCCGCCCCGTTCCGCCAGCTCCAGGAAGCGGGCGGCGAGCCGGACACGGCCGCCGACCGGGACCGGTTGCGGAAAGCGTACGGCGTCGACCCCGTAGTTGACCCGGGCGGACCCGACCGCTAGCTCGTAGATCTGGAGGGCGAGCCCGGGGACGAGCGACAGGGTGAGGCAGCCGTGGGCGATGGTGCCCCCGTAGGGTCCGGCCGCCGCGCGCTCGGGGTCGACGTGGATCCACTGGTGGTCGCCGGTGGCCTCGGCGAACCGGTCCACGCGCTCCTGGTCGACGGTCAGCCACGGGCCCGGGTCGAGGTCCGTACCGATCAGGGCGCGGACCTCCGCGATCTCGGTGATCTTCCGCGTCATCGGGTGTCCACCGCCTCGAACACGGCGGCCAGCCCTTGGCCGCCGCCGATGCACATCGTGGCGAGGCCGTACCGTCCGCCGCTCCGGTCGAGTTCGCGGGCGAGCGTGCCGACCATGCGGGTGCCGGTGGCACCCACCGGGTGTCCCAGGGAGATCCCGGATCCGTGGACGTTGGTGCGTTCCAGGTCCTTGGCGGTGAACTTCCACTCCCGCATCACGGCGAGCGCCTGGGCCGCGAAGGCTTCGTTGAGCTCGATGACGTCGATGTCGGCCAGGTCCAGTCCGGCCTGTTCGAGGGCGCGGGCTGTAGCGGGCACAGGGCCGATACCCATCACCTTGGGTGCCACACCGGCCGCGGCCCAGGTGCGCAGCCGGATCAGCGGCCGCAGCCCCAGGTGCGCGGCCCTGTCCCGGGTGGTGACGACGCACAGGGCCGCGGCATCGTTCTGACCGCTGGCGTTGCCCGCCGTGACCGTCGCGTCAGGGTTTTGGGCGCCCATGATCGGCTTGAGCCCGGACAGGCTCTCCAGGGTGGTGTCGGCGCGCGGGTGCTCGTCGGTGTCGACCACGGTGTCCCCCTTGCGGCCGCGGACCGCGACCGGCACGATCTCCTCGGCATAGACGCCGGAGTGCTGGGCGGCCACGGCGCGGGCGTGGGACGCCACGGCGAGTTCGTCCTGCTCAGAGCGGGGGATTCCGTATTCCGCGCGCAGGGTCTCTGCGGTCTCGATCATGCCGCCGGGCACGGGGTAGTGCGAACCGCCAGCGGTCTCGCGGGCTCGGACGAGCCCGTCGTGGACGCGGATGCCGCCCCTGGCCCCGCCCCAGCGCATGTCGGTCGAGTAGAACACCGCGTTGCTCATGCTCTCCACTCCCCCGGCGACCACCAGGTCCTGGGCTCCGCTGAGCACACCCATGACGGCGTTGAGAACCGACTGCAGTCCGGATCCACAGCGTCGGTCGAGGTGCTGGCCGGGCACGGTGACCGGCAGGCCCGCGTCGAGCGCGACGACGCGGCCGATCGCCGGTGCCTCGCTGTTGCCGTTGCAGTGGCCCAGGATGACGTCGTCGACCTCTGCCGGATCGAGGCCGGTACGCTCCAACAGTCCCCGGAGGGCCTGAGCGCCGAGGTCGACCGCCGTGACGTTCTTGAAGACGCCGCCGTAGCGGCCGATCGGTGTCCGGACGGGTTCGCAGATGACGACATCGCGCATGGGGCGCACCTTTCGTGGCGGTGGGTCGGTGAGGTCCTTGCCGGGGCCGGCGGTCGTACCGGTGGCCATTTACATGAACCGTCCGCCGGTGACCTCGGAGACCGTGCCGGTCATGTACGAGGACAGGTCGGAGGCGTAGAAGGTACAGACCGCGGCGACCTCGGCGGGTTCGCCGGGACGGCCCATCGGGATCTCGGACATCTTCTGGTCCCACGCCTTCTGGGGCATGGCTTCAGTCATCGCCGACCGGATCAGTCCGGGCTGGATCGCGTTGACCCGGACGCCGCGGTGGGCGAGTTCCTTCGCGGACGCCTTGGTCATGCCCACGATTCCGGCCTTGGCGGCGGAGTAGTTGGTCTGGCCGACCATGCCGGCCTTGCCGGACAGGGAGGAGATGTTGACGATCGACCCGCTTCCCTGTTCGCGCATGACGGCCGCGGCCAACCGGGTGCCGTTCCAGCAGCCCTTGAGGTGCACCGCGATGACCTGGTCGAACTGGTCCTCGGTCATCTTGCGCATGGTGGCGTCGCGGGTGATGCCCGCGTTGTTGACCATGATGTCCAGACTGCCGAACCGCTCGACGGCCAGGGCGGTCACGGCCTCGACCTGGTCGGCGCGGGTGACATCGCAGGCGACCGCGCGGGCCGTATCCGGCCCGCCGAGTTCGGCGACGGCCTCGGCGGCGCGGTCGGCGTCGACGTCGCCGATGACCACCCGGGCTCCGTGGGAGACGAACTCGTGTGCCACGGCGAGGCCGATGCCCTGGGCTCCTCCGGTGACGACCGCGGTGCGGCCCTCCAACAGGGTCATGGTGTCCTCTTCCTCGGGGTCGCGTTCACTGGTTCACCGACCGCCTCCTGATCGAGTCCGAGCTCGCGCAGAACCGCATCGGTCTGCGCTCCGAGCGCGGGCACCGGGTCCATGCGCATCTCGACGTCGCCGAAGGTCATCGGCGGAAGTACGGCGCGGACACCTCCGCGCTCGGTGCCGATGGTGCGCCACCGGTCGCGCTCGGAGAGCTGGGGATGGTCCACGAGGTCGGAGACCTGGTTGATCCGGGCCGCGGGGATGCCCGCCTCGGCCAGTCGTTCGTCCAATGCGGCGGAGGTCCACAGGCTGGTCTGGGCGGCCACGAACGCGTCGCACTCCTCCCGGTTGCGCACGCGCAGCAGGTTGGTCCGGAATCGGGGATCTTCGACGTACTCGGATAGGCCGAACACGTCCGCGACCAGCGCACGCCACCCCCGGTGGTTCTGGACCCCGATGAGGATCTCGCCGTCCTTGGTCGGGTAGGCGTCGTAGGGTGCGACGGACGCGTGCCCCAGCCCCATGCGGGGGACCTGCCGCTCCGCGTAGAGCTGCATGTACATGGCGTGGCCCATCCACTCGACGGCCGAGTCGAACATCGAGACCTCGATCGTGGCCCCCTCCCCGGAGCGCTCGCGCCGGAACAGGGCCGACAGCACGGACATCGCCGTGTAGAGTCCCGCGGCGATGTCGGCGTTGGGGACCCCGGTCTTGGTCGGTGTCTCCGGGGTCCCGGTCACCGAGACCATGCCGGACTCGGCCTGGATGAGCATGTCGTAGGCCTTGCGCGCGGCCTTGGGGCCGGAGGTGCCGTAGCCGGACAGGTTGACCACCACGAGCTCGGGGTGCTCCTCACGCAGTGCCTGCGCGCCGAGGCCCAGACGGTCGGTCGCCCCCGGAGCGAGGTTCTGGACGAACACGTCGGCCTTGGCGATCAGTGCGCGGGCGACGGAGCGGCCGTGCTCGGACTTGAGGTCGACGCAGACCGACTCCTTGGAGCGGTTCAGCCACACGAAGTGCGAAGCGAGCCCGTTGACGGCGTCGTCGTAGTCTCGGGCGAAGTCGCCCCCTTCCGGCCGTTCCAACTTGATCACGCGGGCGCCGAGGTCGGCGAGGTGACGGGTCGCGATCGGGCCGGCGACGGCCTGCTCGAGCGACACCACCACCACGCCCTCCAGTGGCAGGTTCCCGCTTGTGCTCTTTTCCCGCTGTTCCCGGCCTCTCACGTGCGCTTCGCACCTTCCTGGCGGACCAGGCCGCCCCCGATGATGAGCCGCTGGATCTCGCTCGTGCCCTCGTACAGGCGCAGTAGGCGGACCTCGCGGTAGATGCGTTCCACCGGGACCTCCCGCATGTAGCCGCTCCCGCCGTGCACCTGGACGGCCAGGTCGGCGACCCTGCCGACCATCTCGGTGCAGTAGAGCTTGGCGACGGAGGGTGCGATGCGCCGGTCCTCGCCGCTGACGTACTTGGCGGCGGCGTCGCGGGCGAGTGCCCTCCCGGCCGAGACACCCGTGTACTGGTCGGCGAGCATCGCCTGTACCAGTTGGTGCTCGCCGACGGGGACGCCGCCCTGGGTGTTGGCCGCGGCGTAGGACACGGACTCGTCGAGCGCGCGCTGGGCGGTACCGACCGAGAGGGCGGCGATGTGCACGCGGCCCCTGGCGAGCGAGCTCATGGCGGCCTTGTAGCCGACCTTCTCCTCACCGCCGACCAGTGCGTCCTCGCCGACCCGCACGGAGTCGAAGGTGACGTCGGCGGTCCAGGCGCCCTCCTGGCCCATCTTGGCGTCCTTGGGCCCCACGTTCACGCCGGGCGCGTCGGCCGGGACCAGGAAGACCGCGATGCCGTTGCCGTGCGGTCCGGGCTCACCGGTGCGGGCGAACGCGACGAACAGGTCGGCCAGCGGAGCGTTGGTGATGAACCGCTTCTGGCCGTCGATGACCCACTCTGATCCCTCCCTGGCGGCTTTTGTGCGCAGGCCCGCCGGGTTGGAGCCCGCACCGGGTTCGGTGAGGGCGAAGGCGGCGATGACCTCCCCGGAGGCGATCCCCGCCAGCCAGCGTTCACGCTGGGTGTCGGTGCCGAAGTTGACCAGGACCTGCCCGGCGATGCCGTTGTTGGTACCGAACAGGGACCGCAGCGCGAGGGAGGTGTAGCCGAACTCCATCGCCAGTTCGACGTCCTGCACGAGGTCCAGCCCGAGGCCGCCCCAGCGCTGGGGGATCGCGTATCCGAACAGGCCCATGTCCGCGGCGGCCCGGCGGAGGTCATCGGGGATGGCGTCGGTCGCCAGGATCTCGTTCTCACGCGGGACGACCTTCGTGCGCACGAAGTCGCGCACCTGTGCGTGGACGTCGGTGAAGTCTTCGGCGGTGACCTCTGTCTCGGAACTCATGGTCCCGATGATGGCCGCGGAATCTCATACGTGTCCAATACCTAATACCCACTGATTAATACCTCAAAATCAATAAATGAGGCAGGAGTGCCGATGCCGGGGGACGCCGCCGGCACCGGCCCTTCAGGGGTTGACGAAATCCGCGCGGCGGCGCTCCAGGAACGCGGCCCGCCCCTCAGCGAACTCCGGTCCGGCGAGCAGCTCCGTCTGCGCCTCGGCCTCCGCCGCCAACAGGGCGTCCAGGCTCTGGTCCGGCTGGGCCAGGATGCGCCGGGTCGCGGCCACCATCGGTGCGGACCACCGGGCCAGGCGCCCGGCCACCGCGACGGCGCGCTCCAGGGCCGCACCATCGTCGACCACCTCGTCGACCAAGCCGATCCCCTCGGCCTCCTCAGCCGAAACCGCGCGGGCGTTCATCAGCAGTTGGCGGGCCCGGGCAGCGCCCACACGCATGGGCAGACTGTGGAAGAGACCGGTATCGGCGACCAGGCCGATCCGGGCGAAGGATGCGGCGAAGTCCGCCCCGCGCCCGGCGACCACGGTGTCGCAGGCACACGACAGGGACAGGCCCAATCCGTAGGCACCACCCTCCACGGCGGCCACGACCGGCGTACCGGCGGTGAGCATCTGGCGCGCGATCCGGTTGACCAGGTCCAGCCTGACCCGGGAGACCTCTGGGTCCGGCGACATCGAGGAGATGTCCCCTCCGGCACTGAAGACCGGCGGCGCGCCGGTGAGGACCAGGGCGCGCACACCGGGGTCGGCGTCGGCCTCCTCGAGGGCCGCCAGGAACGCGCCTCGGTCGTCCAGGTCCAGGGCGTTGCGGCGCCCGGGCCGGTTCAGCGTGAGGATCCGGACGTGGCCCCGGTCCTCGGCGAGGACAGCGGGCCCTGAAACGTCGGGATGCGGCGTGGTGTGGTTCATACCGCCCAGCTTCGCGAGCCGGACCGCCGCGCGTCCAATACCCGGCCCATGGCCCATTGATACTCCCTTGGCATAGGTTCGGCCCATGAACCTGCACCATCTGGAAGCATTCCTCGCCGTAGCCGAGGAACTGCACTTCGGCCGCGCCGCGGAACGTCTCCACATGGCCCAGCCCCCGCTGACCCGCACCATCAAACAGCTCGAACGCGACCTGGGGGCCCAGCTGTTCGTGCGCACCACCCGTTCGGTGCAGCTGACCACGGCGGGCCAGGCGCTCATCGAGCCCGCCAACGACGTCATGGAGGGGTGCCGGGTGGCGCGCAGCGCGGTCCGGGCCGCCGGGGAGGGGCAGACGGGCCTGGTGCGCCTGGGGTTCGCGGGCCCGTCCTCACATCTGCTCGTCGGCGACCTGAGCCGGCTGGTACGACAGCGGCGGCCCGGGATCGAACTCCGGCTGCAGAGCACCACGTACGCCAACGAGGCCCTCAGGTCGGTGATCGACGGGGCCCTGGACCTGGCGATCGTCCGCTGGCGAGCGGAACCGCCGGGGATCGCGCACCGGATCGTGGTCGAGGAGCACTACGTCCTGGCTGTCCCCGAAGGGCACAGGCTGGCCGACCGCGAGGTCGTGAGCATCGCCGAGTGCCGGGACGAACCCTTCGTGTCGCTGCCGGCCGACCCCGGATCGAGCATGCGGGACGCCTTCATCCGCACCTCCTACGAGGCGGGGTTCTCGCCGAACATCGTCCAGGTCGCCTCGGACTCGTGGACCGTGATGGCACTGGTGGGTGCGGGGGTGGGGCTGACCTTCACCACCGACAACGTGATCGCCAACGTCCCCCAGGAGCGGATCCGCCCCGTGCGGATCGAGGAGCCCCTCGAACCCTCGCTCGCCCGCCTGGCGTGGCGCCGACACGAGGTGAGCCCGGCCCTGCGCGAGGTTCTCTTGGCCTCCGAGGAAGCCCTGCCCACCCCCGAGCATCTGGTCGACGCGGAGCCTTCCTGAGGGTCTTCCGCACCCCCGACTTTTTGCGCTCAAGCGATCCATGGAAGCCCACTGATGCCATCCAGGTATCAGTTGTCCCATGACAAAGTATTGGAAATGCGCGTGACCTCGCAGGCAGAGTGACCCAAGACACAGGGGTTCACCTGAGTCGATGCCTGGGAGGATCCATCATGCACCAGCCCGCCGCTCGCACGTGGCGAAGCGCCGCGGCCATCGTCCTCTCGGCCACACTCGCGGCCAACGGCTGTGCCACCGCCTCCGAGCTGGACGAGGACGGCCAGCTCCGGCAGATGGTCTGGAGTACCTACGGCACCGGCACCTCGACCTATGCCGACGTCGCAGCGGTGGCCGACGCCATCACCACGCACGAGGACACCCCCGTACGGATCATCACCTCCGACACGGGCATCGGGCGGCTCGCACCCCTGCGCGAAGGCCCGGCCCACTTCTCACGGACCGGTGACGAGTACATCTTCTCCTTCGAGGGAGATGAGGACTTCACCACCGAACTGTGGGGACCCCAGGACGTCCGCGTCGTCTGGGCACCCGTCGCGCCCCACGGCCTCCTCGTGCCGGACGACTCCGACATCGAAACCCTCGAGGACCTGCGCGGCTCCGACTTCCCCTACATCACCGCCAACCCGTCGGTGAACAACAAACTCGAGGCCTACTTGGCCTACGCGGGACTGACCTGGGACGACGTCAACCCCGTCGAGGTCGGTTACGGGGATCAGCCCGGCGCCCTGCAGTCCGGCATGCTCGACGTCCTCTTCCAGCAGGTCTACGGCTCGTCCCTCTACGAACTCGAGTCGGCCTTCCCCGTCCGCTGGCTCAGCATGGACGACACCTCCCCGGAGAGCGTCGGGCAGGTCACGTCCATCTCCCCCTCGGTCGAGATCGGCGAGTTCGGCGGCGCCCCCGGCCAGGAGGAGGGCGAGACCGACAACGGCATGCTCTACGCGGTTCCCGTCGTCACCTACGCCGACACGGACCCGGAGATCGTCCGCCAAGCGATCAGCAGCATCGTCGACAACTTCGAACACTACGAGGGCTCCACGGCGACGGTCCCGTACTGGTCCGAGGACGAGGTCCTCACCGCTCCCAAACAGGTGCCCTTCCACGAGGGCCTGGTCCGCTTCCTCGAGGAGGAGGGCGCGTGGACCGGGGACGCCGAACGCCTCAACGGGGAACTCATCGAACGCGGCGAAACGCTGCGCGAACGCTGGCCCGAGGTGGCCGGCGACGACAACCGGCGCGAGTCCTGGCCCGAGGTGAAGGCCGACGTACCCGTCCCCGAACCCGTCCCCGAAGAGGAACAGCAGGGCGGCACCGAGGCAGAGGACACCGCCAACGAGAGCGAGGAACGATGAGCGACCTCCCGCGCCCTGCGAGCGCACCACCCTCCGCCCCGCCGTCCCCCGGCAGCGCGGGGTCCCCCGCCACCTCCGACTCCCCCGGCCACGAGCGCACCGAGGGCGCGGCCGCTCCTCCGGCCACCGCGCGGTGCAACGGCCCTTGGCGCGGCGTCGTCATCGCGCTCACCGCGGCCGGCATCGCCCTGACCCTCAGCCAGGTCTTCTACTGGAACCCGTTCGGGCGAACGCTGCTCGTCAACGAGTTCCTCTACTTCGTCCTCGCGGCGTTCCTCCCGATCGTCTTCATCGCCTTCCCGGTGAGCAAGAGGCACGGCCGCACGGGCGTGCCCGCCTACGACGCAGCCCTCGCCGCAGCAGTCCTGGGCGTCAACGTGTACTTCGGACTCCACGGCGAGCGCATCCTCACCGAAGGGTGGGACTACGTCGCTCCCAGCCTGACCGTACTGCTGAGCTACGCGCAGTGGGTGCTCGTGCTCGAGGCGCTTCGGCGCACCGCGGGAATCATCGTCACGGGCATCGCCACCGCCTTCTCCCTGTATCCGCTGATCGCGGGCGGGATCCCGGTCGGGATCCTCGAGGGTATCCAGTACGACTTCGTCGGGCTCGCGCAGATGCACGCCATGGGTGTGGAGTCCGTCCTCGGCCTCCCCCTGCAGACCGCCGGAAGCATCCTCATCGGGTTCCTGCTCTTCGGTGTGGTCCTCCAGCACACCGGCGGCGCCGCGTTCTTCTACAACTTCGCGCAGTCGGTCTTCGGCACCACCCGAGGCGGGTCGGCCAAGGTCTCGGTGGCGAGTTCCGCGACGCTCGGCATGATGAGCGGCAGCGCGGTGTCCAACGTGCTCACCACCGGGCCGATGACCATCCCGGCCATGAAGCGCTCCGGGTTCTCCGGCAAGTACGCCGCGGGCGTCGAGGCCACCGCTTCCTCCGGCGGCTCCATCACCCCGCCGATCATGGGCACCGCGGCTTTCCTGATGGTGTCCTTCGTGGGCGTGCCCTACGCGGAGATCGCCCTGGCCGCCGCCATCCCGGCCCTGCTGTTCTTCCTCGGCATCTACACCCAGGTGGACGCCTACGCGGCCAAGCACCGCCTGCACGGCCTCCCTCGCGCCCAACTGCCCCGGCTCGCTCCCGTGCTGGTCCAGGGGTGGCCCTACCTGCTCGCGATCGCCGGTCTCCTCCTCCTGTTGGTGTACTACCACCGCGAGGCGCAGGCCCCGTTCATCATCGTCACCGGCCTGCTGCTGTACTCGCTGCTGCGGCCCCGTGACCCGCTCCGCGGGCGCCAGGTCGCCGACCTCTTCTACGGTGCGGGGCGCACGATCGCCGAGATCGTCGGGATCATCGCCGGTGTCGGCCTGATCATCGGCGGCCTGTCGATGACCGGTGTCTCACTCTCCCTGGCCCGCGAGATGGTGCACGCTATGGGCGGCTCGGTGGCACTCGTCCTCATCGCCGGTGCCGTCACGTCCTTCGTCCTGGGGATGGGGATGACGGTCTCCGCGGTGTACGTCCTGCTCGCCATCGTCTTGGCTCCGGCCCTAGTGTCCCTGGGCATCGATCCGATCGCGGCGCACCTGTTCGTCATCTACTGGGCCACGGTCTCCTACATCACCCCGCCGGTGGCGCTGGCCGCCTTCGCCGCCGCGGGGATCGCCGGGACGAAACCGATAGCCACGAGCCTGACGGCGATGCGGTTGGGCGCGGTCAAGTACGTCGTCCCGTTCTGCTTCGTCCTCAACCCCGCGCTGGTGGGGCGGGCCGACGCGACCGACGTCGGTGTCGCCGTGCTGTTCGCCGTCATCGGGGTCGTCGTCATGGGCTGCGCCTTCGAGGGGTACCTGGTCGGGGCGGAACGGACCCTGACCCCCCTGGCCCGCGTGGTCGCCCTGGCCGCAGGGCTGGTGATCCTGACCCCCGGCGTGGTCAGCGCCCTGGTGGGACTGGCGGTGGCCGCCGTGCTCGCCCTGGTGGTCCGGCTGACCGGTGCCCCGATCCCCGCCGAGAAGCCGACCGGGCGGGAGCTCGAAGCCGGGGCCGCGACGAGCCAAGGAGAGTGACCGTCCCGGGGGAAGCCGCGCCCCGTGGCCCTGCCGAGCCCAGGCGCATGGCCTACGTCGTGCTGTTGGCCAGCTCGACCCTGGGCACCCTGACCAGCACCATCATCAGCGCACCGATCAACGTCATCGCCTCCGCCCTGGGAGCGTCGCCGAGCGGCATCGTCTTCGCCGTCAGCGCCTTCACGCTGGCGATGGTGCTGTTCTCACCGGTGGCCGGTTGGATGTGCGAGCGGCTGGGCCCCCGGCTCGTCCTCACGTCCTCCCTCGCGCTGATGGTGCTGGCCCAGATCGGTGCCGCCTCCAGCCAGGAGCTGTGGTTCCTGGTCCTGATGCGCGCGTTCCAGGGGATCGCCTGTTCTGCCACACCACCCGCGGTGCAGCAGACGCTCGCCTACTTCTGGCCCCGGCAACGGGCACGGCTGATGGCTGCCTGGGCCTCGGCGATCGGTGTCGGCCAGGCTTTGGGGCTACCGTTGGGCGGACTGATCGCCGACCTGTTCGGGTGGCGGGCGGTCTTCGGGGCCCACGCGCTGATCAGCCTGGCCGTCATGGTGCTGATCGCGAGGTTGGTGCCCGCCGCCCCCTCCGGGCGCCCGCCGATGCACGCCACGGGCATGGTCACCCTGATCGTCGGGGTGGGCTCGCTGGTGGGCGCGTTCACCTGGGCGGGACAGCAGGGCGGCCTGGCCGTCGGACTGGGGCTCGTCGGCTGCGGTGTGGTCGCGCTGTGCGCACACGCACTGCTCGCCCACTACAGTCCGGCGGCCCTGGTCGACCTCCGCCTGCTGGTCGAGCGCCGGTACCTGCGCAGCACCGCCGCAGCGGGCACGGTGATGACGTGTCTGGGGGTCGTGGTCGTCGCTACCCCGCTCCACCTGGGCCGCGACTTCGGGATGGGCCCGGAGGTGATCGCACTGATCACGCTCTCCCTGGCAGTGTCGATGACGTTGTTCGCACCCGTGTCGTCCTGGATCGGTGCGCGGCACTCTCCGCGGGCGGTCCTCCGGGGAGGGCTCGCGGCGCTCGGCCTGGGACTGCTGGCTCTGGGCGCGGTGAGTACGGCCGACTACCGGGTCGCGGTGGTGGCGGTGACGGTCACGGTCCTGGTGGTCGTGGGATCGGCCATCGGCGCGGTGCAGAGCAGCGCCGCGCTCGGCGTCATGCGTTCGACCGCCGCCACGCACGGCACAGCCCTGGGCATCCACAACATGGTGCGTTTCTCCGGCCTGGCCAGCGGATACGCCTGGGTCGCGCTCAGTTTTCCCTTGGGGAACCTGTTCGTCGTCTACGCGGGGCCGGTGGTGCTCGTGCTGGTCTCGTTCGGCCTGTTGCTGGGGCCTCCAGCGGCGCCGCCGGTCGAGCACTCGACCGCGGACGAGCCGACGTAGGGTGTGCCGCCCGGGCTCGCCCCGCGTCGGCTCGTCCGCACGGCCGCCTAACCCGCCGCGTCCCGGGCGACGAGCTGCGCGGCGATCACGTTGCGCTGGATCTCGTTGGTTCCCTCACCCAGGATCATCAGCGGCGCGTCCCGGAAGTACCGTTCGACCTCGTACTCACGGGAGTAGCCGTAACCGCCGTGCACCCGCATGGCGTCCAGCGCCACCTCCATCGCGGTCTCGGAGGCGAACAGTTTGGCCATACCGGCCTCCATGTCCGTGCGCTCGCCCCCGTCCAGGAGCTCGGCGGCATCGACGGTCATGAGCCTGGCGGCACGCACCTTCGTGGCCATGTCGGCGAGCAGGTTGCCGACCGACTGGTGCTTCCAGATCGGCTTCCCGAACGACTCCCGGTCCTGGGCGTAGGAGACGGCGTCGGTCAGGGCCGCTTGGGCCACACCGACCGCCCGTGCCGCCACCTGGATACGGCCGACCTCCAGGCCCCGCATCATGTGGCCCCAGCCCCGGTTCGGCTCCCCGCCCAGGACCGCGTCGGCCGGAACCCGCATCCGGTCGAAGGTCACCTCGCAGGCCTCGACACCGCGGTAGCCGAGCTTGGGGATCTTGCCGGAGACGGTCATCCCCTCCCCCGGCTCGACCAGCAGGACGCTCATGCCCCGGTGGGCGGGCTCGGCTCCGGGGTCGGTGACGCACAGCAGGCCGATCAGCCCCGCGTGCTGGGCGTTGGAGATCCATGTCTTGGATCCGTCGACGACGTAGGCCTCTCCGTCGGCCAGCGCTTGGGTGCGCATGGCCTGCAGGTCGCTGCCCCCGGAGGGTTCCGTGAGGGCCATGGTGGCGCGGACGGAGCCGTCGGCCATACCGGGGAGGTAGCGCTCGCGCTGCTCGGGGGTGCCGAACTCGCGGATGAGGTAGCTGATCACCGAGTGGCCGCCCATGGCACCGGCGAGGCTCATCCAGCCCCTGGCCAGCTCTTCGGTGATCCGCGCGAAGCACGCGGCGCTCACCTCGACCCCGCCGTGTTCCTCGGGCACCAGGAGCCCGAAGATCCCGAGCTTCTTCATCTCCTCGATGAACTCCTCGGGGTAGGTGTCGGTCGGCTCGAAGTCCCTGACCCGGTGCCGCACCCGTTGGTCGACGAACGTGGCGACCACGTCCACCATGTCCTGTTCGTCCGCTGAGAGTCCGTTCATGATCCGTTTCCCGTCTTCCGTGCGATGCTCGTTCGGGCGTTCAGGGCGCGGGGTCGGCGCCCGTGCCCCGCACGACCCCGCGCTCCACCAAGCCCTTCAGATCGTCCTCGGCGAGCCCGAGTGCTCCGCCGAGCACGGCGCCGGTGTGCTCACCGACCCGGGGTGCCGGGCCGGGGCGGGCGTTCGCGCCGTCCACGGCAACCGGCCCTCCGGGGGCGTAGTGGGCGCCGACGCCCGGCTGTTCGGCCAGGTGGAACAGGGGGTGTTCGCGCAGGGTTTCGGCCCCGTTCTCCGCGATCCGGGCGAAGCTGCGGTAGGTCGACCACAGGACCCTGGTCGCGCCGAGGGCCTCTCGGACCCGGTCGGCCGGGTGACGGGCGAACCACCCGGCGATGAGCCCGGCGAGCTCGTCGCGGTGCGTGTAGCGCGCCCCCTCGTCGGAGAGGTCGGTGCCGAGGCTGTGCTCCAGCGCGCCGACCACCTCACGGAGGCCGGTCACCTTTACCAGGTCGGACCAGTGCCGCGGGGTCAGGGCGACCACCATGAACCGCTCGCCGTCAGCGCTCTGGAAGTCGCGTCCGAAGGACCCGTAGACATGGTTGCCGTCCGGGGTACGGGCGGAATCGGGGCGCAGCTGTGCCTCGGCCAGGTGCCCGAGTGTGCCGGCGGTGGCCAGGGCGACGTCCTCGAGAGCGACCCGGATCCTGCGGCCCCGACCGGTTCTGGATCGGTGGCGTTCGGCGGCGAGCAGCCCGTTGGCCAGGTACAGGCCCGCGGCCAGGTCCCAGGTGGGAACGGTGCTGTTCACCGGACCCTCGTGGTCGTCGGGACCGGACGCCAGGGGGAACCCGGTGCTCGCCTGGACCGTGTAGTCGACAGCCGTGCCGCCGTCGCGCCTGCCCACCAGTTGGACGTGGATGAGGTCGGGGCGTAGTCGGCTCAGGGCTTCGAAGCCCAGGTCAGTGTGGCGTTCGGAGTTGCTGACGACGATTCCCCCGTCCTCGCCGCCACCAGCGACGAGTTCGGCCACCAGGCGTCGGCCCTCAGGCTGGGACAGGTCGACCTCGACCGCCTTCTTGCCGCGGTTCAGCCCCGTCCAGTAGAGGCTGGTCCCCTGTTCGCTCAGCGGCCACCGGCCGCGGTCCGGGGCACCCCCGAGCGGTTCTACCCGGATCACCTCGGCCCCGAGCTGCGCGAGCGCCAGGCCGCACAGCGGCGTCGCCACGAAGCTGGACAGTTCCACGATCCTCAAACCGGCCAGCGGTTGGTCGTGTCCGTGTTCGACCACCACGCCTCCTTCACGCTTTCGTTGGGGCGCGCCTTCCACGCCATAGAAAATATAATGCATTATCCATGGAGAGGGTAGATTCAGGGGGTTGTGAGCTGTTCCGGGTTTCATCAGCAACTCTCCGCTTTTGTCAACAGAGATCACGACGACCGCGGGCCACCGTTGAAGAGCCAGGAACTCGGACCGGTTCGCGCCGGAGAAAGAATCAGGGGAGTTCGCTGACTCTCCTCACACGGGCCCGCCCGTCCCGCCAACGTCTTTCTCGAACGTGTGAACGAGACACCGGGAGGGGGTGGGACCCGTGGCCGAGACCGCCCCACACCAAGCCGACCAGCAGCCTGAAGGCAAGAAGAAGCGGGAGTTCGAGCCCTGCCCCGGGCACGTAGTCCAGGCCTTCACCTTCGCTCTGGACCCGGGGTCCGAGACCGAGCAACGGCTGCGCTCGCACTGCGGAGGGGCCCGGACGGCCTTCAACTGGGCACGCAACCACGTCCTGGCCAACTGGGGCCAGCGCGCAGCCGAGGCCTCCTACGGGGTTGCTGAGTCTGAGCGCACCCCGTGGCGGTCCTGGTCGCTGCCCAGCCTGCGGCGGGCGTCCAACGCAGCACGCAACCTCGCCGCCCTGGCGGCACAGGTGAGCAGTACCGGTACCGGAGTGGCCGGAGACCGGGGAGCGAGGGCTCTGAAGGCCCGTGGAGCCGACCGTAAGACCCGCACCACCCGCACCCGCCGTTCGGCGGGTGCGGGGCGGGCCGGTGGCGCAAGGCCGCGCAAGCGGACAGAAGCTCCGGCACCGTCGTCAGGACACCCAACCCCGGTTGTGGTGACACCGTCACGGACCTTGCGTGCTGAAACGCACGGAATGCTGATGTTTACTTAAGACATCAGCAACGGTACCTGCAGAGCGGCACCCGACAGGAGCAACCCGATGGCCCGACCCCAGCTCAGCGACGAAGTGGCGGCTCACGTGCGCGAGCTCGTCCTCACGGGGCAACTGCGCGCCGGTGAGTTCGTGCGGGTCGAGCGGCTCGCCGAGGAGCTCGGCATGAGCGTGACACCGGTACGCGAGGGGCTCGTCGCCCTACGGGGCGAAGGGCTGCTGACCCTCGAGCCCCGACGGGGCTTCACGGTCGCCCCGCTCTCCGAACAGGACCTCTTGGACCTGTTCTGGGTCCAGGCACAGATCGCGGGGGAACTGGCGGCGCGCGCGACCCCGCTGCTCACCGACGAGCAGATCGACCAGCTCGACGCCCTCCAAGCCGAGCTCGTCGACGCACTCGACCGTGACGACCTGACCACGGTCGAGCGCCTCAACCACGAGTTCCACCGCACCATCAACCGGGCCGCGGCCACCACGAAGCTGACCTGGTTCCTCAGGACCGCCACGCGGTACGTGCCGCTGCGCTACTACCACCGCGTGGGCGGGTGGCCCGACGCGACACAGCACGACCACTTCGCCGTTCTGAACGCGCTGCGGGCCCGCGACCCCGAAGCCGCGCGGAGCGCCATGAGCGACCACGTCAACCACGCCGGCCGCCTGCTGGCCGCGCACGCGGACCTGCCCGCACCGGAGGCCTCCCCCTCCCCCTGAACCGCCCGGGGTTGCGCGAAGGGCTCAGAAAGTGCGCTGGTCGCGGCGCAGGGGGTGGTCGTCGGGGATCTGGACGAGCACGATCCGCACCCCGTCGGGGTCGGCGATCCAGGCCTCGACCAGCCCCCAGAACTCCTGCTTCGGCTCCCGCAGGCCGGTGGCCCCGGACGCTGTCACGCGGGCGTACTCGGCCTCGACGTCGCGCACCTGCACCCAGAGCGAGAGCGGGGGCACCCCGGACGGCTCGGATGTCCCGGCGACCTCCAGCAGCCCGTTGCCCAGGAAGAAGACCGTTCCCGGCGCCTCGGGGTCGCCGAACTCGCGGTGTACGGCGAGCCCCAGTACGTCGCGGTAGAAGTCCCGGCTGCGGAGGAGGTCGGTGGGCCGCAAGAGGACGCGGCTGCTCAGAATGTCCATGCCCCGCATACTCCCAGCCGCTCCCCGGCTTCACGAGAAGGGAGCAGGCGAACGGCCCTCCGAAGAAGGGGCCGACCTAGGCGCGGTCGGCGACCGCAGGGAGAGGCCGACCGGACTCCGGCGGCAAAGTCTCGGCCACTCCCTGCTCCCCTCGCGTGTACCCCTCCGCCAGGAGCTGGGCGAGGGTGGTCAGCTGCGGGGTGGTGTCCGCGGTGCGCCAGATCAGGCCCAACTGCGACGGTTCGTGCATGCCCTCGATCCCCAGATAGCGCAGATCCGCGCGGGTGGTGTGTTCGGCCAGCGGCCGGCACACGAGCATCGCGTGCTCACCCGCGGACACCAGGGCCAGCCCTTCCTGGACGGTGGTGATCCCCGCGCTGGAGCGGATCGGCACACCCGCCGGGGTGGCGGGCGGCAGGCGGGCGGCCTTCCAGTAGTCGGGCGCGTCCCCGCTCGGGTGGAGGAGGTCGAGCTCGGCCAGCTCCTCGACGTGCACGCGGCCGCGCCCGGCGAGGGGGTGGGCGGCGGAGACAGCGAGCAACCGGTCCTGCGGAGGGAACCGGTACCCGACGGTCAGCGGACGCTCATGAACCGGGAGCTCGACCACGGCGGCGTCGAGACGGCCGTCCAACACCGCGGAGAACGGGGAGCCGAGCGGGATCTCACTCAACGAGACGGTCACCTCGTGACGTGCACGTAGGCGGCGGAAGGCCTCGGCCACCTCTTCGTAGACACTGCCGTGGAAACCGATCCGCAACTCGCGCAGGGCGCCGCGCATAGCCCGGTCCCGGGCCTGGGTGAAAGCCGCGGTCAGGGACTCGTAGGCGGGCCGTACCTCGTCGACGAACTGGGCGCCGAACCGGCTCAGGGACACGCGCCGACTGGTGCGCTGCACGAGGCGCACCCCGACGCGGCATTCGAGCCCGGTGACCAGCTGGCTGACCCTGCTCGGGGAGAGGCCTAGGCGCGCGGCGGTTCGGCCGAAGTGCAGTTCCTCGGACAGCACGATCAGGCACTCGATCTGCTGGACATGTACCTGGTTCATGCTCCCCATATCGTGCAGCCTAGCTCAACGATCCCTGAGTGGATCACTGTTGTTCGCATCCTCCGCAGGCTCTTGGCTGGGGTCCATGAGATCCTCTGAAGCGTCCGCGGTCGCAGACACCGGTCCAGCGCGTACCACCACCCCTTTTCAGTGGGTGGCAGTCGCTGTGTTGTCCCTGAGCACCTTCGTGGTCGTGACCTCGGAGATGCTGCCGGTCGGTGTGCTCACCCCGATGGCCGAGGGCCTGGACATCTCCCGGGGTGCGGCCGGTTCCAGCCTCACCATCACCGGTCTGGTTGCGGCGGTGACGGCCCCGGTGACCCCCAGGGTGCTCGGCCGCCTCGACCGGCGCGTTGTACTCGCGTCGGCGATGCTGGTCCTGGCCGTCGGCAACGCGCTCACCGCCGCTTCCCAGGAGTTCGGGCTCCTCGTCGTCTCCCGCGTGATCCTGGGTGTCGGGATGGGTGCGGTGTGGGGGGCTGGCCGCCGCGGTCGCGATCCGTCTCGTGGAGTCCCGCAACGCCGCGCTGGCGGTGTCGTTCGCCGTCAGCGGGGTCGCGGCGGCTTCGGTAGCAGGTGTGCCCCTGGGCACGGTGATCGGGAACGCCTTCGGCTGGCGCACCGCCTTCGCCACTCTGTCCGTGAGCGCGGTGGTCCTGGCCGTCGGCCTGCTGGCGGTGCTGCCCCGCCTGTCCCGCCCCGCGTCCGCGTCCGCCGCCTCGAGCGGCCGGTCCCTGCTCAGCCGCACGGTGGTCACCGGTCTGACGGTAGTCGTCCTCCTCGTCACCGCGCACTTCGCCGCTTACACATACGTGCGACCCGTCCTCGAGGACCGCACCGGGCTCACCCCCAACACCACCGTCCTCTTCCTGCTGGTGTACGGCCTCTTCGGCCTGGTGGGAAACTTCGCGGCGGGTGCTCTGGCCGCTCGCCGCGCCCGCGCTACCGTTCTCGGCCTGGCCGTCGGCATCGGCACGGCAGTGGCGCTCCTGGCCCTGCTTGGTGGCCTACCGGGGGTCGCCGGGATCGCCGTCGCCCTGTGGGGGCTGGCCTACGGCGGGGTGTCCGTGGCGGGTCAGATCTGGATGTCCCGTACCGTGCCGGAGCGTGTCGAGCACATCACCGGCCTCTACGTCGGAGTATTCACCGGCGCGATCGCTCTCGGCGCCTTCCTCGGCGGCGCCGTCGTCGAGGCGACGGGCATCACGCCCCTGCTGTTGAGCGCCGCCGGACTGGCCCTGGGTGCCCTGGCCGTCGGCCTCCTCGGGCCCGGGGCACAGCACAGCGGGCGTTCCCGCAACCGAGTGGAGGTCTGACTCCCTGGTGCGAAACAGGGTCCGTCCCCGTGGCACGGCCACCGGGGTCCTGAACGGAAACCGCCACGGCAAAGGATCGGTATCGGTCGGGCAAGCGGGTGTGGCGCTTGCCCTGTCCGGGCAGCGGTGCACCTGAGGAAGGGAGGCCGTCCATGAACGGGAGACATCCACCGGCCCAGGAGCAACCGCATCCGGGCCGGACCGAGCCGATGGACCCGCAGCCGCGCGACGAGATGCGCGGCTACGAGGGCCGGGGGCTGCTCGAGGGCAAACGTGCCCTGATCACCGGCGGCGACTCCGGGATAGGCCGGGCCGTCGCCGTGGCCTTCGCCAAGGAGGGCGCCGACGTCGTCTTCGGCTACCTGAGCGAGGATGCTGAAGCCCGGCACACGGTCGGCTTGGTGCAGAAGGAGGGGCGCCGCGCCGTAGGCGTCCGGGGCGACGTTGCCGACGAGTCGCACTGCGCCCACCTCGTGGAGCGTGCTGTCGGGGAGCTGGGCGGGATCGACGTCCTCGTGGAGCACGCGGCCACGCAGAGCCCGGTGGAGGAGTTCACCGATCTGACCACGGAGCAGCTGCGGCGCACCTTCGACGTCAACGTGATGGGGGTCTTCTGGACGGTGCGTGAAGCCCTGCCGCACATCCCCGACGGCGGCTCGATCATCATCACCGGGTCGATCAACGGCCTGCGGGGCAACAAGTCGCTGATCGACTACGCGTCGAGCAAGTCCGCCGTCATGAACCTGTCGCTGTCACTGTCCCAGGTGCTGATGGACCGGGGTGTGCGCGTGAACTGTGTGGCGCCCGGGCCGGTGTGGACACCGCTCATCCCGTCCACGCTCGGGGCCAAGGGCGCCGAGGGTTTCGGGAAGCAGGCCCCGATGGGGCGGGCCGCGGATCCCGACGAGATCGCGCCGTCCTACGTCTTCTTCGCCAGTGACCGGCTCTCGTCCTTCTACACGGGCGAGACGCTGACACCGACCGGCGGGGAGATCCAGGGGAGCTGAGCCCGGCGGAAGCCGAGCACGGGGGTGGGGCCGACGCCCCACCCCTTTCCTGCGCCCACTGGCCCGTGCGTCTACCGGCTGTGCGGCAGGAACTCCTGGATCTTGGTGGCCAGCCCCTTGGCCACCACTCCCTTGCGGTCGGGATCGCCCCCGAGCATGGACCTGAGCATGTCGGCGATCTGATCCCATTCTGCCTCCGGCGGGATCGGCGGCACGTCCCCGTCGCAGTGCACGTCGAGCACGACCGGCCGGTCAGCGGCCAGTGCACGGTCCCACGCCGGGCCGACGTCCTCCGGCCGGTCCACGCGGATCCCCACCAGGCCCACCGACTCGGCGAACTCCGCGTAGGACATGTCGGGCAGATCCTGGGAGTAGGAGGTCTTCGGGGATCCCGCCATCGCCCGCAGCTCCCAGGTGACCTGGTTGAGGTCGTTATTGTGCAGGACACACACGACCAGCGTCGGGTTGTCCCACAGGTCCTGGTAGCGCCGGGCCGTCAACAGCTCCGTCAACCCGTTCATCTGCATCGCGCCGTCGCCCACCAGGGCCACGGCGGGACGGTCTGGGGCGGCGAGCTTGGCGCCGATCGAGTAGGGCACGGCGCACCCCATGGTGGCGAGTGTGCCCGAGAGCGAACCGCGGTTGTGCGCGCCCATCCGCAGGAAGCGCGCATACCAGTTGGTGGCCGAACCGGAGTCGGCGGTGACCACGGCGTCGCTCGGCAGACGCGGCGAGAGTTCGTGCACCACGAGCATCGGATTGACCGGGTCAGCACTGACCCCGGCCTGGGCTTCCAGGACACTCCACCAGCGTTGGACGTTGTCCTCGACCGTCCCCCTCCAGCGGTCCCGGCCCTTCTTCAGCTTCGGGTCCGGGACGAGGCGGTCCAGCAACCCGCGCACAGTGCCCGCGGCGTCGCCCACCAGGTTCACTTCGGTCGGGTAGCGCATGCCGATGAACCGCGGGTCGATGTCGATCTCCACCGCCCGTCTGCCGAAGGGCGGCAGGAACTGGGTGTAGGGCAGGTTGGACCCCACGATCAGCAGGGTGTCGCAGTCGCGCATCAGCTCCCAGGAAGGGCGGGTGCCCAGCAGCCCGATAGCACCGGTGACCTGCGGCAGGTCGTCGGACAGGACATCCTTGCCCAGGAGGGCCTTGGCGATACCCGCGCCGGTCGCGTCGGCGAGCCGGAGCACCTCGTCCGCGGCTCCCCTCGCACCCTGGCCGACCAGGATGGCGATCCGCTCACCGGCGTTGAGTACGTCGGCGGCCCGGTCCAGCTCGGAGTCGGGCGGCAGCACCGAACCACCGCCGGCCACCCGGTCGGGTGCGCTGGACGGCACGTGCTTGAAGGCGTGTTCCGGCGGTGAGTAGTCGAGTTCCTGAACGTCCGCCGGGATGATCACGGTGGTCGGTGCCCGCTCCGCGAGAGCCGTGCGTATCGCCCGGTCCAGGACGTTGGGCAGCTGTTCGGGGACGTTGACGGTCTCGAGGAAAGCGCTGGAGACGTCCTTGAACAGGCTGTGCAGGTCGATCTCCTGCTGGTACGCGCCGCCCATGGCGCTGCGACTGGCCTGGCCTATCACCGACACGACCGGTACGTGGTCGAGTTTGGCGTCGTAGAGGCCGTTGAGAAGGTGGATCGCCCCGGGGCCGCCCGTGGCCATACACACGCCGAAGCGGCCGCCGAACTTGGCGTAGCCGACCGCTTCGAAGGCCGACATCTCCTCGTGGCGGCTCTGGATGAACCGCGGTCCGTCCTCTACTCGCGCCATCTCCGCCACGAGCCCGTTGACGCTGTCCCCCGGGTATCCGAATACTTCGGTGACACCCCATTGCGACAGCCGCCGCAGCAGATGGTTGGCGACGTTCTGCACCATGTCCCGTCCTCCTCGATCGTCTCGGCACCTGTGCCGGGACGGGTGTAGCGCGGTTCACGCGGATCCACCGGACCCCGCGGTGCGGCGGTCGCTCTCCTTCTGGAGGGCGTCCACCAGTTCGTCCTTGGTCATCCGGGACCTGCCGGGCAGACCGAGCTGCCTGGCCCGCTTGTAGAGGTGGCCCTTGGTGGCGTTGGCGTCGACCCCGCCAGCGGTCGGCAAGTCCCCGCCCGCGCGCTGACCGGCCCTGGGGTTCTCGGCCTGCGCGTCCGACGGGCCCTTGGCCTGCTTCGGCTCCCAGCGGTCGCCGACCTTTTCGAACGTGCGCTTGACGGCGGCGAAGGCGACCCGGTGCGCCCGCTCACCCTCCCCGTACTGCCGGACCGCGTTGTCGTGCGCCTCGATCCAGGTGCGCTGCGCCTTCTCCGGCGACCGGCGCAGGGTGTCCGGGAGTTCGTCTATTCCAGGCACCGCTCTCACCCCCCGATGATTGGGTCCCTGCTGGCGGCACTGCCCGGCCCCCGGTCAAGGGAAACCATCCCCACCGGTCGGGTCGGCCCGGCGTAGGCGTGTCGCCTCGCCTCCGTCCCCGATCCGTCGCACGGTAGGAAGCCGTGCCCTGATCTTCCGGAACGGCGCGGGACACGTCGATGGCCCGCGCCAGTCTCGGGCCCGGGGGTGTGCCAATGGGTGTGTGGAACTGGTTGGCTTCGTGGCCGGTCCTTCGGCAGGTGACCGGCACGGACAGGATGGGCCTCGGTGCAGCGGCCAAGTCCGAGCGCAGCGAGGCATTGCGTCCGCGCACGGCGGAGGCCGACCGCGTGGTGAAGTCAGTCTGCCCTTACTGCGCTGTGGGGTGCGGACAGAACGTCTTCGTCCGCGACGAGCAGGTCATCCAGATCGAGGGGGACCCCGACTCCCCTGTGAGCCGCGGCAGGCTCTGCCCCAAGGGCTCCGCCAGCCTCCAGCTCACCACCGGCTCGGCCAGGCGCGACAGAGTGCTCTACCGTCCCCCGTACGGCCGTGACTGGGAGGAGCTCGATCTGGACACCGCCATGCGCATGGTCGCGGAGCGGGTGATCCGGACCCGGGAGGAGACCTGGGAACAGGAGCACGACGGTCAGCGCGTGGCCCGCACGCTCGGTATCGCGAGCCTGGGCGGCGCGACCCTGGACAACGAGGAGAACTATCTCATCAAGAAGCTCCTCACCGCCCTCGGAGTCATCCAGGTCGAGAACCAGGCGCGGGTGTGCCACAGCTCCACCGTCGCGGGGCTGGGGACGTCCTTCGGGCGGGGCGGCGCCACCATGTTCCTCCAGGACTTGCAGAACTCCGACTGCATTGTGATCGAGGGCTCCAACTTCGCCGAGGCCCATCCCGTGGGCTTCCAGTGGGTGATGGAGGCCAAGGCGCGCGGCGCGGTCGTCATCCACGTCGATCCCCGGTTCAGCCGCACCAGCGCGCTGGCCGACCTGCACGTTCCCATCCGTGCGGGTACCGACATCGCTTTCCTCGGGGCGATCATCAACCACGTCCTGACCGAGGAGAAGTACTTCCGCGACTACGTCGTGGAGTACACCAACGCCTCGACGGTCGTCGGGGAGGATTTCCAGGACACCGAGGACCTGGACGGCGTGTTTTCCGGGTTCTCCGAGAAGGACCGCGCCTACGACGTTTCCTCCTGGAGCTACGAGGGCACCGAGGTGGCCGCGGCCGCCGGGGACCGCAACCAGCTGCACCGCACGCGCAAGGAGGATGGTCCCGGCACCAGTCACGCGGGGCGCCCGGAGCAGCAGGGCGCGGGCGGAGCGGTGATCCGCGATGCGGGCCGCGAGGACCGGACGCTCACCGACCCGCGCTGCGTGTTCCAGATCCTCAAGAGGCACTACTCGCGGTATACCCCGCAAATGGTGGAGGAGATCTGCGGTATCCCTCAGGACGTCTTCCGCCGTGTCTGCGACCACCTGACCGAGAACTCGGGGCCGGACCTGACCAGCGCGTTCTGCTACGCGGTCGGGTGGACCCAGCACACCGTGGGTTCCCAGTACATCCGGACCGCGTCGATCCTCCAGCTGCTGCTGGGCAACATCGGCCGTCCCGGCGGCGGCATCCAGGCACTGCGCGGACACGCCAGCATCCAGGGGTCCAGCGATGTCCCCACCCTGTTCGACCTGCTGCCCGGATATCTGCCCATGCCGCACGCACACGAGGAACAGGACCTGGACGGCTACGTCATGGCGGCCGGGTACCCGCACAAGGGGTTCTGGTCGCAGATGCGGTCCTACACGGTCAGCCTGCTCAAGGCGTGGTGGGGCGAGCACGCCACGGCGGACAACGACTTCTGCTTCGAGTACGTCCCCCGGCTCACCGGTTCGCACAGCACCTACGACACGGTCATGGAACAGATCGCGGGGGTCTGCAAGGGCTACTTCCTCATGGGGGAGAACCCGGCGGTCGGTTCGGCCAACAGCCGGGCCCAGCGCTTCGGCATGGCCAACCTGGACTGGCTGGTGGTCCGCGACTTCTCGCTCATCGAGAGCGCCACCTGGTGGCAGGACGGGCCCGAGATCGAGTCCGGCGAGATGCGCACCGAGGACATCGCCACAGAGGTGTTCTTCTTCCCCGCCGCCGCGCACACGGAGAAGTCGGGCACCTTCACCAACACCAACAGGACACTGCAGTGGCACGACCGCGCGGTCCTCCCGAGCGGTGACCGGCGCAGCGACCTGTGGTTCATGTACCACCTGGGGCGCCTCATCCGCCAAGAGCTCGCCGAGTCCGAGGACCCCAAGAACCGCCCGATCCTCGACCTCACTTGGGACTACCCCTTGGAGGAGGGCGAGGAGCCCGAGGCCGAAGCGGTCCTTCGGGAGATCAACGGGCACGACGCCGAGGGCCGCGCACTGGACCGCTACACCCAGCTGCGCGAGGACGGCTCGACCTCGTGCGGGTGCTGGATCTACTGCGGCGTCTTCAAGGACGGCGTCAACCAGGCGGCGCGCAAGAAGCCCGGCAGGGAACAGGACTGGATCGCCGC
Source organism: Nocardiopsis oceani (assembly GCF_054777395.1). Lineage (NCBI taxonomy): Bacteria > Bacillati > Actinomycetota > Actinomycetes > Streptosporangiales > Nocardiopsidaceae > Nocardiopsis > Nocardiopsis oceani. The sequence continues at coordinate 44,540 of NZ_BAAHAR010000007.1, read as the reverse complement.
CGAGTGGGCGTGGTCCTGGCCCGACAACCGGCGCATCCTCTACAACCGGGCCTCGGCCGACGCGCAAGGGCGGCCGTGGAGTCAGCGCAAGGCCCTGGTGTGGTGGGACGCGGAGCGGGGCCGGTGGATCGGACACGACGTCGCCGACTTCGAACCCGACAAGGCGCCCGGCTATCGGCCTTCCCAAGACGCCGCGGGGGTGGAAGCGCTGAGCGGGGTCGACGCCTTCATCATGCAGGCCGACGGCAAGGGGTGGCTGTTCGCTCCGGCAGGACTGAACGACGGCCCCATGCCCACGCACTACGAGCCACAGGACACCCCGTTCACCAACCCGCTGTACGGGCACGAGCGCAACCCGACCCGGCTGCTCTTCCCGCACGAGCTCAACCCTTACCACCCCGCCGCTGGAAGCCCGGGCGCGGACGTCTACCCCTACGTGCTGACGACCTACCGGCTCACCGAGCACTTCACCGCGGGGGGTATGAGCCGTTGGACCCCTTACCTGGCCGAGCTGCAGCCCGAGTTCTTCTGCGAGGTCAGCCCCGAGCTGGCCGCGGAGCGGGAGCTGGAGCACGGCGGGTGGGCCACCGTCGTCACCGCACGCAACGCCGTCGAGGCGCGAGTACTGGTCACCGACCGGATGGCCCCGCTGCGGGTACAGGGACGCCCGGTCCACCAGATCGGCATGCCCTACCACTGGGGTCCCAACGGATACGCGACCGGTGACGCGGCCAACGAGCTGATGTCCATGTCCTTGGACCCCAACGTGCACATCCAGGAAGTCAAGGCGCTCACCGCCGACATCAGGCCCGGTCGGCGTCCCAGAGGCCCGGACCGGGTGGAGATGGTCGAGGAGTACCGGCGCCGGGCCGGCATCACGCAACAGACCGGAACGGAGGCGTGACCATGACCGCTGATGGCCGACCAAGGGAACCGGCGGAGGAAGACCGTCCCCGCCTGGGTTTCTTCACCGACACCAGTGTCTGTATCGGCTGCAAGGCCTGTGAGGTGGCCTGCAAGGAGTGGAACCTGGTCCCCGAGGACGGGCTCGACTTCACGGGCATGTCCTTCGACAACAGCGGCGGGCTGGGTGCCGACACCTGGCGCCACGTGGCCTTCATCGAGCAGCGCAAGCCCTTGGGTCACCAGGATCCGGGGGTGGGACGCACCGCCGCCGGCCCCGTCGACTTGGGGATGCCCTCGTTCTCCCTCCCTGGTCAACAGGCCGGAGAGGACTCCGCAACCCCGTCGGAGGGCCCGGGAGACTTCCGGTGGCTGATGTCCTCGGACGTGTGCAAGCACTGCACGAGCGCGGCCTGCCTGGACGTGTGCCCCACCGGTGCCCTGTTCCGCACCGAGTTCGACACCGTGGTCGTCCAGGAGGACATCTGCAACGGCTGCGGTTACTGCGTCCCGGCCTGCCCCTACGGGGTGATCGACCGCAGGGAGGTCGACGGCCGGGCGTGGAAGTGCACGCTCTGCTACGACCGGATCGGTGAAGGTATGCAGCCCGCCTGTGCTCAAGCGTGCCCCACTGACTCGATCCAGTTCGGTGACCTGGACGAGCTGCGGGAGCGAGCCGACCAGCGGTTGGCGGATCTACACGGCGCGGGGGTCTCCTCCGCCCAGCTGTACGGGGAGGACCCCGATAACGGCGTCGACGGTGCGGGTGCCTTCTTCCTTCTGTTGGACGAGCCGGAGGTCTACGGGCTGCCGCCGGACCCGGTGGTCACGACCCGGGACCTGCCGTCGATGTGGCGGCACGCGGGGGCGGCCGCGGCCGTGTTGCTGGCAGGTGCGGCGGCCGCGTTCGTGGGGAGGCGACGATGACGACACCCGAGACGTCCGGCGAGAAGGCCAGTGACGAGGGCCGGCACGCGATCACCGGCGCGGCCGACACGGCCGTGCCCCGGCAAGGGTCCGGCCGACGCGGCGGGGGGCGTAAAGGCGGGGAGCAGACCCGCGTGCCCGACGCGGAGTTCAGCTCCTACTACGGGCGCCCGATCCTGAACCAGATCGTGTGGGAGGCCCGGGACATCGGCGGATACCTCTTCCTGGGCGGGCTCGCCGGGGGCTCGTCGGTCCTGGCCGCGGGGGCAGAGGCCACCGGGCGCCCCGACCTGGCACGACCGCTGAAGTACGTTGCGCTGGCGGCGATCTCCGGATCGACGGCTGCCCTCATCCACGACCTCGGCCGCCCCGAGCGCTTCCTCAACATGCTGCGGGTGTTCAAACCGACCTCGCCGATGAGCGTGGGTTCCTGGTTCCTGATGGGATACGGCCCGATGGCGGGCGTGGCCGCGGTGACCGCCGCGACCGGCTGGTTCCCCCGGACCGGGCGGGCCGCGACGGTCAGCGCGGGCCTGATGGGCCCGCTCGTGGCCACCTATACGGCCCCGCTGATCTGTGACACCGCCGTTCCAGCCTGGCATGACGGCTACCGGGAGATGCCGTTCGTCTTCGCTTCCTCGGCGGCGGCCGCAGCGGGCGGCATGGGCCTGTTGGTCTCGCCCACCGAACAGAGCGCGCCCGCACGCCGGGTCGCGGTCGCAGGCGCGGTCGCCGAGGCGGCGCTGTCCACGTACATGGAGCGCCGGATGGGCATGGTCGGCGAACCCTACGAGACCGGACGCGCCGGGACGCTCATGCGCTCGGCGAAGGCCCTCACGCTGGCGGGCGCGGTCGGCGCTCTGGTGGGCCGCCGCAGTCGTGCCGTATCGGCGCTGAGCGGTGCCGCGCTACTCGCGGGCTCGGCAGTGACCCGGCTGGGGATCTTCCAGGCGGGGGTGCAGTCGGCCGCCGACCCGAAGTACACGGTCGTTCCGCAACGGAAGCGCCTGGCCGAGCGCGCGGCGGCCGCCCCCTAGAACCAGGAGCGGTTTGAGCTCGGGGCCGGCGGTGTGCGCACACCGCCGGCCCTGCTTTTGTGCGCCCTAAGTTCGGATCAACCGAGACTTTTATCGATGATGGACAAAAAGGTCATTGACGATCGACACAAGAGTGCGTAGGTTCGTGACCCCAGTCACAGGGTGAACTGCCTGGCCCTGGACCGTGTCCTCGCTCCCGAGCAGATCGACCGTGCGCTGTCCACGGCCGCGCCCACCAAGGCGGCACCTCAGCCCCGACAGCACCTGACCCCCCCGAACCAGGCACTTGGAGGCCCTCATGGGTTCGAATGCGCACCGGATCATGCCTTGGCGGCGTCGGCACGGACTCCGCGCACTTGGCGCCGCGGCCGCCGCGGGCACGCTGCTCGTCGCGGGCGCCTGCAGCACGCCCGAAGGAACCGGGGACGCCGACGGGGACGGCGCCGACGGCCCGTTCACCATCGGCGTGAGCAACGGCTTCATCGGCAGCGAGTGGCGCGAGCAGATGCTGTCGGTGCTCGAGGAGGCCTTCGAGGAGTACGAGGCCGAAGGTGTGGTCGACGAGCTGGTGGTGGAGAGCGCCGACGTCGACGTCAACGGCCAGATCCAGCAGATCCGCAACCTGATCCGGTCCGACGTGGACGCGATCATCGTCAACCCCAACTCCCCCACCGCACTCGACCAGGTCTTCGCCGAAGCCGCCGAGCAGGGCATCCAGATCGTTGCCATCGACCAGGCCGTGGAGTCCGAGGACGTGGTCAACGTCGTCATCGACCAGAGCGAGTGGGCCTCCATCTCAGCTGAGTGGCTGGCCGATCAGGTCGGCGAGGGCGGCGAGATCATCGCGGTCAACGGCATCGACGGCCACCCGGCCAACGAGGACCGCTGGGGCGGCGCAAGCGAGGTCTTCGACGAGACCGGGGTGGAAGTGGTCGCCAACGACTACGCCGAATGGGACCAGAACCAGGGCCAGACGGTCACCCGGGACCTGATCGCCAGCAACCCCGACGTCGACGGGCTCTTCGTGCAGGACGGCATGGCGCTCGGCGCGTTCCAGGCGCTGGAGGCCGAGGACGCGCTGGACGACGTCACCATGACCGGCGAGGCCCGCGTGGGCTTCATGCGCGAGTGGGACGCCCAGCGCGAGGACGGCGACTTCTCCACGGTCGGCGTTCCCAACCCGCCGTCGGTCTCGGTTTCGGCGCTGCACGTGGTGATCCGCATGCTGCAGGGCGAGGAGTTCGCCGAGGACTCCATCGAGGACAACAACGCCTGGCTGCCCATCCCCGACACGGTCACCGACGACAACTTCGACGAGCAGTTCGCCGAGGTCGAGGACGAGAACGACGCCTACGCGGTGGACCACGGGCTCACCCCGGAAGAAGCCGACGCCTACTTCGAGTGACCTCCCGGATGCCACCCTCCGGTCGCGGCCGCCCACTCGGGCGGAGGCGACGGCCGGACGCCGAACGCGCCCCCAGAACCAGGGAGAGGACTCTTGGACACACCGCCGTTTCTACGGATGAGCGGCGTGCGCAAACGCTACGGAGGCGTGACCGCGCTGGACGGAGCCGATTTCAGCGCCGACGCGGGAACGGTGCACGCCGTGCTCGGCCCCAACGGCTCGGGCAAGTCGACACTGCTGAAGGTACTCACCGGGGTGGTCGCCCCGGACGCGGGCGAAGTTCTCCTGCGGGGCGAGCGCCTGCGGCCCCGAGGGCCCCGCAACACCCTGGCCGCCGGGGTGAGCGCCGTCTACCAGGAGCTGTCGCTGGTCGAGGACTTCACCGTCCTGGACAACCTGGTGCTCGGGGTGGAACCGTCCCGGTTCGGGTTGCGTGACCGGCGGGCTGCGCTGGCCCGCGCCCTGCCCTGGCTGGAGCGGTTCGCCCCCGCTTTCCGCGGTCGCGTGCCAGCCCGGGAGCGCACCGGCGACCTGGACCCCGGAGAGCGCCAGATCGTCGAGGTGTGCAAGGCGCTGGTGCGCGATCCCCAGGTCCTGGTGCTGGACGAGGCAACCGCCTCCCTGCGCCGCGGCCAGGTGGAGGTGCTCTTCGAGGTCGTCTCCGAACTGCGTGAGCACGGCGTGCTGGTCCTGTTCATCACCCACCGGCTGGCCGAGATCCTGTCCGTGTGCGACCGGGCGACGGTGATGCGCAACGGGACGGCCGTGGCCACGGTGACGGTCGGGGAGACGCCCGAGCGCGAACTGGTGGAACTGATGTCGGGCGAAGCCGCCTCCCGTCCCGCCCCTGACCAGGCACCCGGCCAAGCGCCCGACCAGGAGCCGGCCGGCCAAGCACCCGATCAAGAACCGGCCTCCACCCCGCGCCTCGAAGTGCGCGAACTCACCGGTCCGCGGCTCGACGGACTTTCCCTCCAGGTCCGCGCGGGCGAGGTACTGGGGCTCGGCGGCCTCCAAGGCCAGGGCCAGTCCGAGCTGATGGCAACCCTGTTCGGCGCGGGACGCCGCACCGGCGGCACCGTGCTGTTGAACGGAGCACAGGTGCGCCCCCGCTCGCCCAAACAGGCGGTACGGGCCGGCTTCTGCTACGTCCCCGGCAACCGCGGCGGCCAGGGGTTGGCCCTGGGGCGGCCCATCCTGGAGAACTTCGCCCTGCCTTCGGTGGGCCGGCGCGCGGCCCTGGGGGTGGCGCTGTTCCGACGCCGGGAGGTCGCCGCCGCCCGCGCGGTGGCCGAGCGGATCAACACCCGCTACGGGTCACTGGACGACCCGGTCTCCACGCTGTCCGGCGGCAACCAGCAGAAGATCGTGGTGGGCAAGTGGTTTCCCACCGAACCGTCGGTGGTGCTCATGGACGACCCCGCCAAGGGCATCGACGTCGGCGCCAAGGCCGAGATGTTCCAGGTGGTGGCCGAACTCGCGGCCTCCGGGGCGGCGGTGCTGGTCAGCTCCAGCGACGACCGGGAACTGGTCGAGGTGTGCGACCGGGTACTGGTCCTGTTCGAGGGCCGGGTGGTCGACGAGGTCTCCGGGGACCGGCTCACCGAGGACACGCTGATCGCAAGCGCCATGCACATCACCGGCGGCGACGTGGCCGCCGCACACAGCGCAGAGGCGGCGGCGGAAATGCCCGACCCGGAGCAGGGTCCAGGCCCCGAACCGGGCCCCGCTCCGGACCACGGAACGGACGACGGACCGGACGGAGGGCGGCCATGAACCTCACGACCGGCCCCCAGCAGGCACACCGGCCGCGGCCGGTGCAAGCGGTGCTGTCCGTACGCATGCCCACCCTGGCTGTGGCCTTCCTGCTACTGATCACGGTGGCGGCCTCGGCGACCCTGCAACCCGGCTTCTTCTCCCCCTACGGACTCAGCGCCAGCTTCGCCACGTTCCTCCCCCTGGCCACCGTCGCCGCCGCGCAGACCATCATCGTGCTCGGCGGCGGCATCGACCTGTCGATCGGCACCATCGTCACCCTCTCCTCGGCGGTGTCGGTGGTACTCATGCAGGGCGATGACGGGCGCCTGCCCCTGGCCCTGGCCGCGGGCCTGGCCACCGGGGCCGCCTGCGGACTGTTCAACGGCCTCGTCGTGGCGGTCCTGCGGCTGCAACCCATCGTGGCGACCTTCGCCACCAGCTCGGTGTTCGGCGGCCTGGCGCTGCTGGTACTGCCGACACCGGGCGGCCAGGCGTCCCCCGTCCTCACCGAGACCTACCGCATGGTCCTGGCACTGTACGTGCCGATCCCCGCCGTGCTGCTGCTGGCCCTCTTCCTCGGCTGGCGGCTGCTGCGGAGCCACCGCTTCGGCCAGCACCTCTACGCCGTGGGCGGCAACGCCGACGCCGCCTACACCTCAGCGGTGCCGGTGTCGACGGTGCGGGTGCTGTCCTACACCTTGGGCGGCCTGGTGGCGGCCCTGGCCGGCGTCGCGCTCCTGGCCGACGCCGGGGCCGGCGACCCCACCCTGGGCACCGAACTCACCCTCGGGTCGATCGCCGCCCTGGTCATCGGCGGGACCCGGCTGCGCGGCGGATCCGGCGGGGTCGGCGGTGCCCTGGTGGGCGCTGTGGTCCTCTCACTCATCCAAGGCCTGGTGTTCTTCGCCGGGATCCCCACCAACGCGCGCGAATTCGTCTACGGCTGCATCATCATCGCCGCGATCGCGCTCGCCGGACTGCTCACCGCCCGCAACGGCAAGACCCTCGGGGCAACGGGAGGACACCGATGACCACCACCATCCCCTTGCGCCGCCTGTCCCGCGACCCGGTGGTGATCTCCGGCGCCGTCACCCTGGTGCTGTGGGCGGCTGCCAGCCTCTACGCACCCGCCTTCGCCAGCTGGGGCCACATCGTCACCACCCTGACCGTCGCCTCCTTCCTCGGCGTGATCGCGATCGGCCAGACCCTGGTGATCATCGCCGGCGGCGAGGGCATCGACCTGTCGGTGGGATCTGCGGCGACGCTGTCCGCGATCGTCGCGTCCCGCTTCATGGACGGCAGCAACGACGGTTTCACCTTCGCCGTACTGGCCGCGCTGGCCTCGGCCTGTGTGATCGGCGTGGTCAACGCGATCGGCGTCCTCGTGTTCAGGGTCCCGCCACTGGTCATGACCCTGGGCATGATCGCCGTGGTCACCGGGTTCATCCGCCTCTACACCGGCGGCCGTCCCGAAGGCTCGGCGGCTCCCCTGCTCAACCAGCTGGTCACCGGCGACACGGTCTTCGGCATCCCGGGGGTCCTGTGGCTGTGGCTCGGCCTGACCATCCTGGTGATCTGGCTGCTGCGGCGCAGCTCGTTCGGATGGCGGCTCTATGCCGTGGGGGCCAACCGCACCACGGCGTACCTGTCCGGGGTCAACCCCTCCGCGGTGAAATTCACCGCCTACGTGCTGTCCTCGCTGTTCGCCGGGGTGGGCGGGCTGCTGCTTCTCGGCTACACCCAGAACGTCTACACCAACCTGGGCGCCGACTACATGCTCAACAGCGTCGCGGCCGCGGTGATCGGAGGCACCGCGCTGATCGGCGGCGTCGGCGGCTACCTGGGCACCGTGATCGGCGCCATCCTGCTCACCGTCCTCGACTCGCTGCTGCGCACCATGCAGATCGGCGGCGGTGAATGGGGCGACGCACCGCGCCAGATCCTCTTCGGCATCGTGCTGATCATCGTCCTGACCGCCTACGGCAGACAGAAGCGCCTACGCGGCTAAGCCGTACCCCCACATGCGCCCCACCCGACGCCAGCGTGGCCAACCACCGGATTTGGAGACTCCAACGTGACATCACAGAACGGCCGACTCGGCGTCGGCATCGTCGGCAGCGGGTTCATCGCCGACTTCCACACACGTTCCTTCCGCGGGGTGCGCGAGGCCGACGTGGTGGCGGTGTGCGGCCGCAACGCGAAGACCGTGGCACAGGTCTGCGACCTCGCACGGCAGCTGCGTGTGGGCGACCCCGTCGGCTACGACGACGTACGCGCCATGGTGCGCGACCCCGACGTGCAGGCGGTGTGGGTGACCACGCCCAACCACGTGCGTCTGGAGACGGTGCGGGCCATCTGCGAAGAGGTCTCCTCGGGCCGGGCCGGTCTGCGCGGCATCGCCATCGAGAAGCCCCTGGGGCGCACGGTCGCCGAAGCAGACCAGGTCCTGCGCCTCGTACAGGACGCCGGGCTGCTCCACGGCTACTTGGAGAACCAGGTCTTCGCGCCCGGGGTCACCCGCGCCCACGAACTGGTGTGGGCGCGCGGCGCCGCCGCGTCCGGATCCCCCTACCTGGCGCGCTGCGCCGAGGAGCACAGCGGACCGCACAGTGCGTGGTTCTGGCAGGGCGACAAGCAGGGCGGCGGCGTCCTGAACGACATGATGTGCCACAGCGTCGAGGCCGCCCGCTACCTCCTCACCCCGCCCGGCACCCGCGCCCGGGACTGGCTGCGGCCGGTGAGTGTGGAAGCCACCATCGCCTGCCTGAAGTGGACGCGCCCCCACTACGCCGACGAGCTGGTCAGCCGCTACGGCCCGGAGGTGGACTACCGGAACCGCCCCGCGGAGGACTACGCGCGCGCCACAGTGGTCTACCGCAACGGCGACGGCCACGACGTGGTCGCCGAGGCCACCACGTCCTGGAGCTACGTGGGCGCCGGGCTCCGGCTCAGCTACGAACTGCTGGGGCCGGAGTACTCCATGTCCTCCAACAGCCTGGACACCGAGTCGCGGGTGTTCCTCAGCCGCGAGATCGCCGGCCGGTCCGGCGAGGACCTGGTGGAGAAGCAGAACGCCGAAGGCGGGCTGATGCCGGTGGTTCCCGACGAGGCCGCAACCTACGGCTACACCGACGAGAACCGGCACATGGCCGAACGCTTCATGGACGGCAAGGAACCGCGGGAGGACCTGCACGACGGCCGGGACGTCACCGAACTCCTCATGGCGGCCTACCTGTCAGCCCAGGAGGGCCGAAGGGTCGACCTCACCGACCCGGCCACACGGGAACGGGTCGCGGAGTTCGTGCCCGACGTCGCCCAGGGGACCTGGCGCTCGGGGGCCTGAGGGCCTCACCGGTGCGCCGTGCGCCACAGGGGCGACCCGTGGCGCACGACGCGGTTCCCGGCCGGGGCCCCGAAGGACGGGGGTCACTCCGTGACGAAGACCGGACCGGCGAGCCACTCCGGAGCGCGCTCACCCCCGCAGTCGGCCTCCTGGCCGCTCTCGCCACCGACGACCTCGACCTCGTCCCCTTCGACGGCCACGACCTCGCCGTCGGCATCGACCACACGGAGGGGGTCGTCCAGGGCCGAATAGCCTTCGGGCCAGGTAATGAGGTACCGGGTATCGCTGCCCTGCACGGCGAAGCAGGCGGTACCGCCTTCGACCGTGGCCTCCAGAGAACCGATGAGCTGGGCCTCGGCGTAGTCTCCGGTCTCCGCGGCGTAGGTGTTGAGCTGAAGGACCCCGCCGCCCGCACCGTTGTCGACACCGCCGTCCGCACCGCCGTCCGCGCCCCCGTCGGCGCACCCCGCTGTCACGGCGAGCAGGCCGACCGCGGCGCACAGGGCTGAGACGGGCACGCGTGCGCGCCCGCGCCGCTCAGCTCGTGGCGACTGTGGCATCGATCGCGCCCCCGAAGTAGCTGACGGACATGTACACGGACCCACCAGAGGCACTGCCCACGTGGCTGCCCGCGGCATTGCCCACGATAAACCAGGGGCCCCCGCTGTCACCGCGCTCGGTGTTGTGGTCCTCCATGCCGATGAAGGTCTCGTTGGCGTCGGGGACGTAGCTGGGACTGACGGTCAGCGAGTCGATGTAGGAGCATCCGTAACCGCTGTTCTTGCCGCGCTTGCACCTGTAGTTGCCGACGCTGGAGTCACCGCGGCTGACGGTGCCCGTGATCGTCCGGTAGTCGTTCGCACTGGTGCCGACGTAGATCCGGTTGAGGAAGTCGTGCCAGAGCCAAGTGAAGTGCGCCTGGACGTCGTGGGAGCCCCCGTGGGACTCGTCCTCGTGGAAGAGCGCGACGTCGGCGGACAGCATCCGCTGGTCGTCCTGGCAGTGCGCCGCCGTGGTGACCATGCGTCTTCCGTCGATGATGACGACGAAGCCCGCCGTGCAGGTGGTCAACCCGACACCGCCGCTCAGGTCGGCTTCGGCCTCGCCGAGCTGGTCCACGGCGTTGATCAGGACCGGGGCCTCCCCCTCGGTTCGGGAGGATGCGGTGGCGTCCAGGACTTCCTCGGGTACGTCCTCCGCCACGTCCACGACGGCCTGGTTGGCGGCGACGTCACCGTAGGAGTCGAAGGCGATCCCCTCGGCCTCCAGCGCGTCCTGCACCTGGCCGCGGTACCGCTCGATGTCGGCGAGGCTGTACTCCTCCTCCACGACCTCGACCGGAACGTCGAGTCCGGCCAGCGATTCCGGGATTTCCACGTCCTCGGCGTCACCGGCGGTGGACACGATCACGCGGAACTCGGGTTCGTGCTCGATCCGCAGGCCCGCGTCATCCTCGCCGAGGCTCTGCGCGACCTCCTCGCCGGCCTCTCCGACCAGCTGCTGTGTCTGCAGAAGGTCCACCGACTCCTCCACCGAAAGGTCGTGTTCGGCGGCGTAGGGTGCGGCATCGGGGTTGCCGAGCTCCTCGGCCCGCGCGAAGTCCGCCTCGGAGACCTCCACCTCCGTGCTACCGGAGGCGACCAGGGTGCTCGGCCCCTGTTCCTGCGGAGCTGCCGCCGCACTGGCTTGGGCGGGCGGAGCGAGGCTCAGCGCCAGGGCCAGGGCCCCCAGACCGGCGAATACGGAACGGCTCTGCATATTGACATCTCTCCCTTGCTTCTGTTGCTGAACATCAGCGACGGGAGGTTTTCCCAAGGGCAAAATGAGAAAACTATGGCAAAACGATCCAAAAGGTACCCAGTTCCCTTTTTCTGCGTTTGAACTCTTCACTTAGGACATAATGCCGGGGGGCCGGATCCGGCCGCGCATCATCTTGCCAACTCACTCGAGCGCGAGGTAGGGAACCTTCTCACCAGCCTTTCCAAGTGCCACTCATCCGGCCACTGAAACCAGCCACAAAAGGGAGTTATGACAAGGCCGAAACACGCGAATACATCTCGGGAGAGGCCTTTGCTCAACGGCGGACGGGCGCGACGGTCAGCAACACCGACGGCTCCGCCTCGGTGATGTGCGAGATATCCAGAAGGGACATCTCCGAAGCAAACATCGAGTACCTCCCGTCCCGATCATTGGGCCGACCCTTGACCGTGACCGCGGTGTCCTCCAACAACGCCTCCACATACAACGGATACGTCATGGAGCCTGCTGACAAAGGGGGTTTGGCTACCCAGCCCTTGGGGCCGCTTTCCGCGTGGGTGGGGAGTCCGCGCGGGCTGGGGTTTGTTGTTGGGTGCGGGTGGTTTCCCCGTTTCCTGCCGCTTGATGGTGGCCGTCTCCGCTGCGCGCCTCAAGGTCGTCGTCGTCGTCGAAGCGCTGGCGCGCTATCGCAGGCGCTCCACCTTGACCTCGCTGCGACGGCGGGTTGGCGGCTATCAGGAAACGGGGGACGTGTGGTCGGGCCCCGGCCCTGCGGCCCGGTGGGCCGGGCTTCGCCCGGCCGACCACGGCCGGAGCAGTTCCCGGCCGAAGGCCGGTCCCGTCGCTCATAAGCCAGCTTGGTCTTGCGGTCCCACTCCTCATCACCCCACTGGATGTTCAACCCGATCGGGGTGGAATCGCCGTCGTCGTCCCCACCACCGAACAGGTCGAACTGACCGTGGGCCTCCTGCTCCTTGGAGCTGATCATCCCCTCGACCGCGGTCTCGTGGTGGCGCTCCCGCCCCGGCGCGGCCGAGACCTGGAAACCCGCCTGGGCCCAGCGGCCCACCGGCGAGACCTAGGGATCGGTGGTCAGGGGCCTAGGGGTCGGTGGTCAGGGCGGCCACGCGCAGGGCCAGTGCCTGGGCCTGGACGAGGTGGGAGAGCGCCTCCTCTTGGTGCGGGTGCGCGGCCCCGGCCTCGGCGGTACGGTCGGCGAGCGCGTCGAGTTCGGCGGCGGTGCGGCGGTCCTGTTCCTCCAGCTCGGCCGCGCGGACCAGATGCGCGTAGTCCTCCAAGGTGCGGATCCGCCGCCCGACCTCGGCCACGTCCTCCTCCAGGACACCTCGGGCCCGCTCGGCCGCCCGGCGGCTGCGCTCACCGACCAGGGGCGTGGCCTCGATCCGCTGCCGGGTCCGGGACTGCCGGCGCAGGCACTGGGCCACCGCCCACTCCGCGTCCGCCAACACCACCCTGTTGCGTACCTCGTCGAGCAGCAGGCCGCGCCGGTGCGCGTCCGAGCCCAGCACGGAATCCACTGCCCGCTGGGTCCGCCCCAGCATCCAACGGGCGGACGTGTCGAGCATGTCACCGCTGACGAAGAACCCTTGGAGTTCATCGACGGCGTCTTCGACCGTCTCGCGCGCGGCCTGGTGTTCGCGGAGTGCGCGCAAGCGTCCGTGTCTGAAGTAAGCGGCGCCGCCGACAGCCATGCTTGACACCAAGAGGAGAACGAACACCGCGGGATCGTTGAACAGCACCACGGCCAACACCATGCCCATGGACAACAGGAGAACCCGCAGGGCAGCGGACGAATCCCTGACCGGCTCCGCGCCCGGGTTCCCGTACCCCGCGAAATCGCTGGGCTGGCCGGCCTCCTTGGCCTTCTGTGCCAGCCCCTCCGCCAGACGCCGACGGTCCCCGTCGCCGAGCTCGGGGTGCACGCTCACCCGACGGGGTCCGACCCCCGCGGTGCCCTCCCGTCCGGACTCCGACCGCTCGTCCACCTCGGCACGCCTTCCTCACCCGACGTGCCCTCCCGGCGCCCGTCGCTGTTGAGTAGCCGGGGAGAGCCCGGTGGTTTCCCGATCTCCCGCCCCGGCCTCCGGACCGTTACCGACGGGATTCCCCGAATCCGGGGACCAGACCCTCACCGCGGCCATTTCGGGCACATCCGGCAGACGCCGGACAGGGCGACCCCCGCGGAGGCCTTCGGCTGGCCGCCCCGGCCCGGGCGCCCATCCGCGCCCAGCGCGGGAGGAAGGGGGTTCCGGGAGGCGGTGGGTCGGCACACCACGGGGGACGGTAATCTCGTGGACGCCCAGCTCCACCCCGTCGAAAGGTAGCCCCCATGAGTCGCAGTGTGCTGGTCACCGGTGCCGCCCGGGGCATCGGCCGGGCGGTGGCGGCCGCCTTCGCCGAGGCGGGCGACCGGGTGGCGGTGCACTACGGCACCCGACGCTCGGAGGCGGAGGCCACGCTGCGGGGGCTGTCCGGCGAGGGACACGTCCTGGTCGGAGCGGACCTGCGCGACCCCGAATCCACCGCATCCCTGGTCGATCGGGCCATCGAAGGGCTCGGCGGGGTGGACGTGGTGGTGAACAACGCCGCGGTCAACCGCCCGCACCCCATCGCCGAAACCTCCTACGAAGAATGGCTCTCTGCCTGGTCGGAGACCGTGGACGTCAACGTGTACGGGGCCGCGAACGTCTCCTATCTCGCCGCCCGGCACATGATCGACCGGGGCACCAAGGGCCGCATCGTCAACATCGGCTCGCGCGGCGCCTTCAAGGGCGAACCGGACCACCCGGCCTACGGGGCCAGCAAGGCCGCCCTGCACTCGATGGGCCAGTCGCTGGCGGTGGCCCTGGCCCCGCACGGCATCGCGGTCGCGTCCGTGGCCCCCGGCTTCGTCGAGACTGAGCGCGTCTCCGAGCGCCTCACCGACCAGGTCCGCGCCCAGAGCCCGTTCGGGCGCGTCGCGGGCCCCGAGGAAGTCGCCTCGGCGGTGCTGTACCTGGCCTCTCCCGAAGCCGAGTGGTCCTCCGGCGCCGTCCTGGACCTGAACGGCGCCTCGCACCTGCGCTGAACCCGTGCCCTCACCCCCGGCCCGCCTCGATCATCGGGGCGAGGCCGTCGAGGAGTCGCGCCAAGCCCGTGCTGAAGATGCCGTCGATATCGGGCGGCCCCGAGACACGGAACACCGCGGGGAACTCGCCCCGGCCCGCGAGGCCGACCAGATCCGGTGCGCGCTCCTGCCACCACTGCTGGGGTTCAGAGCCGCCGAGCATGTCCGGCGCCTCCATCACCAGACCCTGAGCGGCCATACCCCCCGTGAAGCCGAGCAGCATGGTGACGATCTCCAGTGCGGTGTCCGGGGAGCACCCCTCGTCGGTGATGACACCCATCATCTGATCGGTGGCCTCCATCACGGCCGGAGTGATGAACGGCTTGGCCGTGGATGCGAGCTGGACGACCCAGGGGTGCCTGCGGAGGATCCCCCACTCCCACTTCACGGCCGTCTCGAGGGCGCTTCGCCAGTGCGCCTCGGGCAGGTCCGGGAACGCGGCCTCCCGGTAGGTCGCCTCGATCATCGCCGAGACCAGGTCGGTCCTGTGGCTGACGTGCCGGTAGAGCGCCATCGTGCTCACATGCATCTCGGTCGCGACACGGCGCATCGAGAAGTCGTCGATACCGTCCGCGTCCACGACGGCGATCGCGGCGCGGACGATGGACGCGCGCGTCAATGCCGCCTCAGAACGGCTGCGGCGCTCCCCCGTGCTCGATGAACTCCTGCGCTGCGGCTTCTCGGGACGTCCAGGCACGACCGAAGGGGGCGGTGGGGTTCGCACCACGGTCCCCACCCCGCGCACCGCCTCTACCAAGTCCTCCTGCCGCAGTACGGAGAGCACCTTTGAGGCCGTGGCCATCGCCACGCCCCATTCCCGGGTGATCTCACGGGTCGACGGCACCCGGTCACCCACGCCGAGCTCCCCGGAGCGGATACTCGCGCGGATGGAGTCGACGATGCGCGCGTACGGCGGCTTCCCATGATCCGACGGCTCTGGCATCCCTGGCCTCCTTACTCAAGCCCAACCCTAGCAGTGCACTAGTCCACTAATCATCTTAGTGCACTAGTGCACTTAACTTCGACTACAGGCAATTGGGTGAGAGTTTTCGCCATGTTTGTACGCTCTCACCGCCCTATTATGCGCACTCGCAGGCCTAGAATGCGGCTGAACATAAGAGAGTTTACGCCTTACACATCTAAGTGTATCGTGTACGCGACACACTCAATCAGATCCGTCCCGGGAGTTCGCCATGCCTCACGAAGTCGAGTCGGCACCAACCCCTCCATCGGCCACGAGCGGACCGGTGCCCATGTCCCTCCGCCACCTCGCGCCCGACCTGGCTCGCGGCGTCATGCTCCTGGTCATCGCCCTCGCGCACGCCCAGTTCTTCGCCACGATGATCGGCGGAACAGTGCACGTCGACTCCACCCTCGACCGCGCGGTCACGGCGGGGAACACGATGCTCGTGGAACTGCGCGGCTACCCGATGTTCGCCGCGCTGTTCGGCTACGGCATCGGGCAGATCTACCTGCGGCGTACCGCGGACGGCACTTCATGGCCGGAGGTCCGTTCCCTCCTGCGACGGCGGGCCGGCTGGCTCGTCGCCTTCGGCCTGATACACGTCATCCTGCTCTTCCCCGGCGACATCCTCTCCGTCTACGGCCTGGTGACCCTGGTACTGGTCGGGGCGGTGCGCCTCCGGGCGCGGACAGTGGCGACTATGGCCGCGGCCTGGTTACCGCTAGGCGCTGTCCTCCATGCCCTGTCCCAGGCGGAAGCAGCCAACGCCGGAACCAACGGCCTACCGCCGCTACCCCTGCCCGACGGGTTCCTGGCCGAACTCCTCTGGCGCCTCGGCATGTTCGCGGTCATCGGGGCCGGAATACTCATCAGCACTGTGTTCCCGTTCCTGGTGGGAATCCTGGCGGCGCGACACCGTATCCTGGAGGAGCCGGAGCGACACCTTCGCCTTCTCCGATGGGTCGCGTTCGCGGGCATACCCGTCGGAATGCTCGGCGGCCTGCCTCTGGCTCTGGCCAAAACCGGCGAGTGGGCCGACTACGCACTGCTGGACGGACTGTTCGCCGGCGGATTGCACCAGGTGACCGGCTACGCCTGCGGCCTCGGATACGCGGCCCTGATCGCGCTCGCGGCCGCCCGCCTCGTCGGCAGGGAACGGCCGGTGACCAACGCACTGGCTGCCCTTGGACAGAGGTCGATGACCTTCTACCTCGCACAGTCGCTGGCCTGGGCCGTACTGTTCTCCTCCTACGCCCTCCACCTGCAGGTGACATCGCCGTCTCTGGCTGCGGCCGTCGCCGTGGCGGTCTGGCTGGCCACCCTGGTCGCCGCCGACCAGATGGCCCGCCGGGGCATCCGAGGACCGGCCGAGACGGCGCTGCGCCGACTGCTGTATCGCCAGGCATAGTAAGCCGGGGCGCAGGGCCGCATCGCCGACATCGACTCGACCGCCGCTTTCCAAGGTGAACCGGGCCATCGCCCCGGTGCCGCCCTGGATCCGGACGGCGCCGAGGATGCGGCGGCCGGAGGCCGACCAGCGGGGCGGGCATGGCCACGTCCCCAGCAGCCCCAGGTGGCCGGGCGGGTGTCCACCGGGAAGCCCACCCCGGCCCAGGGGCACGGTGGCGCCGCAGATGGCCGGACGCGGGTCTGCGGGCGGACGGATCCTGGTGATGACAGGTGGTGGACGTAGGCCCCGGCCCGGTGTTCGCGCACCGGCCTGGGGCCGCTTCCGTTGTGGGGTTTAGGTGTCGAGGTCGACGCGTACGCCGTCCTCGAACATGCTTTCCCCGTTGACGAGCATGTGGTCGATCTCGGTGTCCTCGCTGATGTCGTAGACCAGGGTCGCTTCCGCGGCCTGGCCGGGGTTGAGCTGGTCGATGAACGTCGCGTCTGCGGAGGCGCTGATGTCGTACTCGTACATCGACCCCGCCTCATCCATGAGGACCTGGTCGCTCCCGCTGAGGTACTCCGCCGAGGAGCTGATGTTCTCAGCGGTCAGCTCCACGACGGCGTACTCGCCGCGAGGCTCCTGGGTGAGCCCGAACTCGTCCTCGATGCTGGTGACGCCGTACTCGATGGAGTGGACGGTGAACTCAAAGGATCCGTGCTCGAAGGTGTCGCCGAGCTGGTGGGCGGCATCGCCCTCTTCCTCGCCGTCGCCGCCATCGCCGTTGTCGGCCTCGGCCACCTCGGTGGCCTCCTCGCCGTTGTCGGTGTCGGTGCCGGCGGTCATCAGCACGCTGCACCCGCCCATCAGCAGCACGACGAGCGCGGTCGGGATGCCGCACCCGAGGCCGATCTTGGCGCCGGTGGACATGCCCTTCTTCGGAGGTTGGAAGGGGGGCTGCTGGGGGCCGCTGGGGTAAGTCATGGGTGCTCCGGTTCGTGTGTGGGACGCACGAGACGTGCGCGATGTGCGCGAAGGGGCTGCGCTTGGTCCACCCCTCACCTCTCGTTCATGTTCACGGAGTTAATCATAGTCTGTGAATATTGCCAACCACTATTTAAGTAGCCATGTGAACACTCGCTGAAGTAGACGGGCATCCACGGTGTGTATAGTCGTGTGGTCACGACCGCAGAACACGGACAGGGGGCACTGTGGACACGGAGGGCGTGGAGGTCACCTCGGCTGACATCGCCAGGCTGGCCGGGGTCAAGCCGACCGCGGTGAGCAACTGGCGCCGACGCCACGACGACTTCCCCCGCCCCGTCGGAGGCACCGAGCGCAGCCCGCGCTTCGACCTCGTCGCCGTGGAGCACTGGCTCTCCGCACGCCACCAGGCACCCATCGAGCCCGAACAGCGCCTGTGGCAGGCTTTGGAATCCGTACGCGGCGACCTGAACGCCGGGGACGCGCTAGGACTGGTCGGCCTGCTCCTCCTCCACCTGCACCGACGCCCCGGCGCCGAAGTCCCCAGCACACCCGAAGGCCTGAGCGGCCTGTTGGACTCGGGCGAGGACGACCTCCTCGCCGCCCTGGGAGAGGGCGTACGCGAACCGGCCGTCTCCCGCCCCCGCCCCACCCTCACACCCCGCTTGGTGACCCTGCTGCTCACCGCCGGGCGCACCTCGGCCGCCCACGGCGCCCAAGCCACCTTCGACTCCCTGCGCCACCGGCTCGACCAGGCCATGCGCACCGGCTCCCACGCGCTCTCCCCCGCCCTGGCCGACCTCATGGTCCACCTCAGCGACGCCCCGGACGGGGTCGTTGCCGACCCCTCCTGCGGCCAGGGAGAGCTCCTGCTCGCCGCAGCCCGGGCCGAACCGCGCACCCTATGGGGACAGGACCGCGACGCCGCCCAGCTGTGGATCGCGATCCTGCGGTTGGCCTTCACCGAAAACACCCCCGCCGTGGATATACACACCGCCGACGCGCTCCGCGAACCGGTGTTCACACTCGGCGCCGCCGACGGCGTGGTGTGCGCTCCCCCCTTCGGAGACCGCAACTGGGGCTCGGACGGAGGCGCTGACGACCCCCGCTGGGTCTACGGGGTCCCGCCAAGGCTGGAGTCCGACCTGGCGTGGGTGGAGCACTGCCTGGCCCAGGTCCGTCCCGGCGGCACCGCGGTGGTACTGATGCCCCCGGCCGCGGCCCGCCGCCCCTCCGGCCGCCGCATCCGCCGCACCCTGCTGCGCGCGGGCGCCCTAGCCGGAGTGGTGTCCCTGCCAGCCGGCCTGGCCGCCCACCACACGGTCCCCCTGCAGCTGTGGATCCTGACCCGGCCCGCGGACGCATCCGCACCACCCGGCCCGGTCCTGTTCGTCGACTACGCCACCGCACCCGGAAACGCCTCCGGCGAGGACTCCGAACACGAGGTCCTGGCCCGGATCCACGACCTGTGGACCCGGTTCCGCCACGACCCCTCCGGTTTTCCCGAGCACCCCGGTCTGGCCCGCGCCGTCGAGGCGGCCGACCTGGTGGACGAAGACGTCGACCTCACCCCTGGGGTCCACCTGCCCGTGCGCCGGTCTCCGCACGATGCCGCCCGGGAGTTCACCGAGCGGCGCACGCTGCTGGAGAGCGCGATGGAGCGCCTGCGCGACCACCTCTCCGAGCTCGCCGCTCCCCATGACCGGCCCGGGTCTGCCCCTGATAGCGGCACCACTCCCACCCCCACGAACAGCGCGGACTCAGGCGCGGGCCCAGGATCTGGCACCGGCTCAAGCTCAGGCATGGTCACGCTCGGCGAACTGGCCAAGGCCGGTTCGGTGACGATCCGCAGGGTGGCGCGCCGGGGAGGCTCGGAACCCGCCCAGACGGTGTCGGCGCGCGTGATCGAACCAGAGGACGTCGCCACCGGGAGCCCCGCCTCCCGCGTCCGCCCCGTGGACGCCGACCCGATGCGCAACCCCCCGGTCCAGGAGGGCGACGTCCTGGTTCCCGGCTCCCTCGACCGCCCCATCGCCCGAGTGGCTACCGAGGCCGACGTCGGCGCCTACCCGGCGCCCGGCATGTACGTGGTGCGCACCAACCCCGCGGCGGTCGACCCCTGGTTCCTGGCCGGATTCGTGACCAGCGGCGACGAGGCCGAGCACCTGTCGCGGGTGAGCAGTACCCGGGGGCACCTTCGCGTGGATCCCTCCCAGATGCGGTTGCCCGTCCTGCCCCTGACCGAACAGCAGCGCCTCGGGGAACGCTTCCGCCGGGTGCGCCTCTTCGAGTCCGCCGTGCGCGAAGTGGCCCTCCTGGGTGAGGAGTTGGGGGCCGGAGCCGTGGATCTCATCGCCCGGCAGACGGGGACCGAAACGGGCTGAGATCAGCCGGAACACCACCGGACCGTAACCTCGGTCTTCGCCTCCGGGCAGCTACGGCTCTCACCTCCGTAAATCCGGGAAGCGGAAGCATGAACCGCCGGTTAAGGGCGCATGAACGGTGGATTTTCCGATGGACCACGAGGGTTTGGCCAACGCCCAAAAACGCCTTTCGGCGGCCTTCTTCCCACGATGTCCGCGAAACCGCACCACAGCCGCGCGGTCGCGCTGTACAAGAGAGGGGCACGCAGCGCGAGGAGAATATCGGGGGGCACGCATGGCATCCCATGGCCCGGAGAGGCCGTCCCACCGCCGGTTCGCGGCCAGGCCGGTGTCCCTGCTACCCACCGAGGAACTCGCCCGCAGAGCGTTGGAGTCCCCGCTGCTCAGCTCCGTCATCGCCCTGGCGCGCTGGTGCGGACCGGTCACACCCGTGGACGCGGACGGTGTACCGGACCTGGACGACGCACGCTCCGCGATCGCTGAGGTCGGGCTGTGGCCCCGCGCCCTGTGCCGGGACACCAACCGGCGGGAAGCCTGGGTCCGGCAGATCACCTGCATCAGCCAAGCGGAGGAGTTCCTCGTCTGCTGGCGGGTCGCCCGGTACCTGGGCCTTATCGAATGCGCGGTCGGCCAAGCCCGGCCAGCCCCGGAGCTGGAGGACTGGGTCGGCTCCACCGGGCGGATCCTGCACTGGTGGACTCTTGCCTTCCACGAGTGCGTCGAACGCTCCCTGCGCGGTACCGCCGGGCTCGAACCGCACACCACGCTGAGCCGCCTCTACGAGTCGCCCAACGGGGCCCTCGTCCCACTGCAGCTGGCGACCCAGGAAGTCCTGCCCGCGCAGGAGGCCCACTACCTTCCGTTCCGCTGCCACGCCTGGAGCACCGCGCTGCTCACCCGCGCCCTGTGGCAGCTCAACGAGGCCGGGGCGGTCGCCATGGGATGGGACGCGCCCTGGTCCGGACCCGCCCCAACGCACAGCCACCGTCCGGGGCCGGCGTGGGTTCAGCTCACCGACCTGGGGCGGTTCGGGATCCGTCAGATCCTCCTCGCGCAGGAACACCCGGCACCGCTGACCGAGGAGTTCGTCCAACTCGACGCCGACGCCTTCCTCGACGCCCTGTCCAGCTTCTCCCCCGACGGCCAACTCGTCGCGCTCACCGCGTGGCTGGACGCCCGGCCTCCGGAGCGCGCACTGCGGGAAATCGTCTCGGTGGCCTCCGGGCCCGGGCTGGCCCTGCGCCGGTGGAACGCCACCCTGGCGCTGGGCACCATCAGCTCCCAGGTCGACGCGGAACTGCGCAGCCTGCTCCACGAACGCGACCCGACAGTGGCGAGCATGGCCACAGTCGTCCTGCTGGCGTCGCAGATGCTCTCGAAGCCCGAACGGGCGAGGCTGACCTCCGATTACGGCCACTGGACCGCCATCGACATGTTCGCGGCGGCCACCGCGCTGGGTGAGACCGGGCTCAAGACCTTCCTGAGCTCCGAAGCGGCTGAGGGCATCGACCGGTTCCTGCTCAACGACATCGACCGGCTCTGGCACCCGGAACACCC
Source organism: Nocardiopsis oceani (assembly GCF_054777395.1). Classification (NCBI taxonomy): domain Bacteria; kingdom Bacillati; phylum Actinomycetota; class Actinomycetes; order Streptosporangiales; family Nocardiopsidaceae; genus Nocardiopsis; species Nocardiopsis oceani. The sequence goes on along the minus strand of NZ_BAAHAR010000007.1, from coordinate 23,003 downwards.
CGATACCCGCCAGGTCCTGCGGATCCTGAGCCAGCACCACCCCGACCCGTCGATCGCGGCCAGGGCCCGCGCGGTCCAGGCCCACGCCCCACCGGCCTGATCCCGCGGAGCGGACCGGCCCGGGGACCTCCACCAGGCTCCGGCCCGCCCAAGACCTCCCCCATGAAACCGCACGGTCCCGGCACCAACGCGGCCTCCTCCCCGGCCAGGCGGGGCCGGATCCGTGCGGGGGGCGGTCGACCACCACGGTCGACCGCCCCGCCACCGGGAACACCCCGGTCACAAACCCGGTCGGAACACCGGCCGGGGAACCGGTCAGGAGACCGAAGCGCGCTCTTCCTGCCTCTGTTCGGCCTTGCGCCGCCTGCGCCGCAGCACCACGAGCCCGAAGAACAGGGACGCCATCATGGTCACGGCCATGATGGTCAGGAAGCCCCACGGTCCGACCAGCGGGCTCACGATCAGCGGGATGGCCGCCGCGGTCACCAGACCACCGCCGAAGAACGGCTCGAAGACCAGCTGCTTGTAGCCGAAAGCCGGGTAGGCGGGCGTCTTGACCTCGGGGTCGACCACGCGCATCAGCACCATGCCGGTGGCGGTCACGCCGAGGGACTGGCCGAACTCACCGATGCCGCGCTCGAACCAGAAGTTCGGCATGATCCGCGGAGCCAGAACGAGGAAGGCGAACAGGCACCACAGGATGCCCGACACGGACAGGATCGCGAACGTGGCGATGTTGTCGGCGATGGCCTGCAGGGACAGGGTCGCCATGGCGGCGATGATCAGAACGTCCAGGGACAGGCCCTGGATGCGCTCCACCGACTTCTCGTCGACGATGTGGTTCTTGTCGAACCGGTCGATGAACATCTGCACGATGATGCCGCCGATCATGGCCAGCGGGAACAGCGGTACGTAGGCCATGACCTCGATGGCGTCGGCCCACACGACCTGCTCGATCCACTGCAGGGCGGACAGGATCAGCTGCCCGATGATGACCGCCAGGCCCACCAGGCCGAAGTGCAGGGTCAGCGGGTCCATCGACGAGGGGTGGACCGTCATGGTCGAACCGGAGGTGCGGTTCTCACGCTCGACCAGGCCGGCCTGCTCACGAGCGGTGCCCTTGTTGTCGGCGGAGATGACGGAGGTCTTGTTACGGCGCACCCCCCAGTTGATGAGGATGATGCCGATGATCACACCGGAGAGCAGTCCGATGGTGGCCATGCCCAGGGCCAGGTCCTGCCCCTCGGCCCAGCCGACCTGCTCGAAGGTGTTGCCCAGCCCGGCTGCGGTGCCGTGGCCCCCGAGGAAGCCGATCTCGATGAGCGCGCCGGAGATCACCGGGACGTTGAAGAACGGGGCCAGGACCAGCAGGGCCAGCAGCAGACCGATGACGTACTGTCCGCTGGCCACGGTGATGCCGAAGGACAGGTTGGGTCCGGCCAGATCGACCGCTTCGCGCATCTTGGGCATCCGTTTGCCCAGGAAGAGGCTGGCGAAGACCACCGAGATGAGCAGACCGGGCAGCGCGGCCCAGACCGACATGATGTCGACCCCGAAGAGCCCGCCCTCGGCGGCCCGCTCCGCGAAGTCGACCGCGATACCCCGGTCGGCGAGCAGTCCCATGACCCAGCCGAAGACGTCAGGACCCAACAGCAGCGCGATACCGCCACCGATGATCGAGCTGGGCAGGTACAGCTTCTGCGTCAGCTTCCACTTGACCCGTACAAGCTTCGAGACCAGCAGCAACACCCCCAGAAGGAGGAGCGCGAGGCCAACGGTGTCAGGGGACATTTCTACCTCTCAATACGGTCCCGCGGTCGTGCGGCGGCACAGGTGTGCCCATGCACACCCGCAGGTGCCGGGGCATAGGTGTGCCCCCGTGCGCGCACTGCGGCACGGCGACGCTGCGCGGAACGCGCGCTTGCACAGGGGCTGTGGCTGGGAGGTAGATCGCGAACGGAAGTGGCTCAACTAACGCGAACGCTCGGGGAATCCTACACACGGTGATGAAGTGGCAAAGACACCCTTTGCCGACGTTCCGTGATGAACACCTGATGCAGCATCAGGGAAGCACAAACACCCCGGAAACAGGTAGGGAATCGGCGCAACCGCGGGAAGCACTGCGGTTGGCACCTTCACGCTCCGCCAAGTCCACACCGTCCCGAGGCGCCTTCCCCCCAAGTCCGGGGCCACACACCGCGACCACCGGAAATCACGGTGAGGATCATCATGCCGCCACCGAGAAACCGACCTCAGTCCCACGAACCCTCGAACAGCCTCCGCGCCACCTCGACCAGCTTTCGGTGCCGCGCCTCTTCAGGCCCCACCATGGCCACCGCGTCCGCCCCCTTCCGGTCGGCACCGTCCGGAACCAGCCCCAGTGTGGCCCGCACCGCGGCGAGCGACCCGGAACCGGCAGGGGTCCCGTCCGGGACCCCCTCGCGCAGGTGCGTCGACAGCGCCCAGCCGGCCTCAGTGGCCGCACCGGAGAAGACCAGCCCCAGCTCCTCCGCCTCACACAGCGCCCGCAGGACCCGGTCCACCGCATCCGTTTCGGCCTCGACCATCGGCTGGTACCACTGGGCCGCCGCCACCAGCCACGAAGCGCCCGACCGCAGTTCCATCCCCGCCGCGCGCTCCTGCACCAGGCGCTCTCCGATCACCCCGGTACTGGTCCCCCACGGCAGGTCCCTCAACGCACGGGCCAACGCCCACCGCACTCGAGCGCCCCGCGGCTCCCGCGCGTGACCACCGGGGAAAGGATCCTCCGGGGCCGGCCACCACAACGCGGCGTCCGCCAACCGGGACCAAGCCTCGACCAGCGACGCCAACCTGACCTCCGTGGAGTAGGCCGACCAGACGTCGGCCTGATCGGAAAGCCCGACCCGGTCCCCTTCGGCGGCCAAAAGCCCGAGCACCGCCCCCGCCTCCACCCACACCCGGGCCAGGTCCGCGTTCCCACCCGCCGCCTCGGTGAGCCGCTGGCGCTCCCGCACCATCAGCAGCCCGTCCTTGCGCAGGCGCGGCGGCCGCTCCGCGAACGCGGCCAACAGCCTGGTGTCCGCCCCGGCCAGAGCGGTCAGGGCCCAACGCGAACCCTCGGCCAGGCCCTCCTCCCCATAGCGCAGCATCTCGTCCAGCGGAACGCCCACCACCGCCTGCGGGGCCGTGCTGAACGGCCAGGGGTGGGCGCTCCGGATGGCCAGCGCCACCTCCCTCGGCATCTGCATCATGCGGCTGGCCGCCTCCCAGGGCACCAGCAGGCCGCGCTCGACCATCCAGTCGATCTCCGGGTCCTCCGATCCGTCCACGGGGATCTGCAGGCGGTCACCGTTGCCGTACAGGTCGGAGGCCTCCACTTCTGACCCCAGGAACGCGAATCCCATCAAGCGGTGCCACACGTCGTGCGAGGCACTGCGCAGCACCTTCTCGACCCGGTCCGGGGTGCTCAGGAACCGCCTGACCGCGGTGTGGAGGGCCATCCAGTCCCCGGTGGGGTCCAGCCCCAGAGTCAGGGCGACCCTGCGCAGACTGGGAAAGTCGAACTCGTCCAGGCCCTGCTCGAGCTCGGGCGGCGCCGCGGGCACACCGAACTGGTACGCGGCGTCATCGTGCAAGTGGTACCCGCCCTTACCGTCCGGCCACAGGATCGCCAGGCCGGTCAGAACCTCGATCGCCTCCTCGGCCCGGACCCGCGCGAGCCCCGGCCGGTCGGCACCCACGCCCGCCAGGACGTCCTCATGGCTCACCGGGCCCAAACTGCCACCGGTCATGAGGAAATGCCCTCCGGGCAGCTGCCGGGGAGGCATATCGCCGAACTCCAAGCGCAGATCCCTGTGGTCCTCCGCCACCCCGACCACCGCGTAGATGAGCTGCTGCTCCGCCAGAGTGAGCCGCTCGAAGACGAGGGGACGGAAAGCCACGAAGGAAAGCAGGTCCACGACGGTCTCAGGTGTAGCCCAGTCAAACCTGACCGCCCCCTCCGAGAGGGAAGCGAGCAGGTCGGCGATCCGCTCCGGAGGCATCGAGCGGATATGGGACTCCAACGCTGCACGACGATCCATGTGTTCACTCTAGACACCCGCGCACAAGGTGCACGCGCTGTCCACAGGGCCGCCGAACGCCCCGAGCCGCCCCCGGCCCCCACGGGACCCGAGGCACATCCGTAAAGCCCCGCTCCCGGCTTCGTACCAATCTGCGCGAAACCGTCCCGCCACCCCGCGCCAGGGCGATAGAAGAGGTGTTCAAGCACTACCCCAGAAGAGAAACCGGGAGCGGACGTGCCCTCTCAAGACCCGTCGAACCCGGAGCACCCACCCCTCTCCGCCAGGCCCGTGTCACTGCTCCCCGTCGACGCCCTCGCCCGCATGGCTCTGGACACCCCACTGCTCTGCGACGCCCTCAGCCTGGCCCGCTGGAGCGCACCGGGCACACCGGTCACCCACCACGGGGTGCCCGGCATCGACGACGCGCGCACCGCGATCACCAGATTCTCCCTGTGGCCGCACGACCTGCCAGGGCGGGCCGCCGAGCGCACCACGTGGCTCGGCGGCCTGCACTCCGCCACCGACGTCGCCCACTTCGTCGTCCCCTGGTCCACCGCCCTGCGCCTGGGACTCATCGAGATCGACTCCTCCGAGGCACGCCCCGTCCCCGACCTGGAACAGCGGGTACGCGACTCGCACCAGGTCCTGAACTGGTGGTTCCGGGAGTTCGAGCACACCATCGAGAACGCCCGCGGCGACCTCGACCACCCCGAAAACCCCACCCCCGGCACCACAGGACCCGACCTCCTCCCCGGTGTCCTGCGCTATCTCTACGAGGCCCCCGACGGCGCCCGGCCCAGCCTCGACACCCTCGCGCCGGAGGCCCTCACCTCACCCGACCCAGCCGCACCCCGCGTCACCGACTATCTGCTGCACGTGCTGTGGCAGCTCTCCGACACCGGCGCCGTCGCCCTGGACCACCACCCGTCCAGCACACCGGCGCGGGACGGCCACGACCGCTGCACCGCCGAGCTCACCGCACTGGGCCGCTACGGGGTCCGCAGGCTCCTCCTCGAAGTGGGGATCCACGCCCCGCTCGTGGACACCCTCGCCGAGACCGGCGCCGCCCGTTTCCTGGACGCCCTGTCCGTCCTCCCCTTCGAGGAACGGCTCGCCGAGGCCGGCCCGTGGCTCGACCTGCGCGGTCCCCCCGAGGCCCTACGCCAGATCTCCGCGGTGGTCTCCGGCCCGGGCCTGGCCCTGCGCCGCTGGGTGGGCGCCCAGGTCCTCAACACGACCAGTTCCGAACTCGAACCGGACCTGCGTTCCCTGCTGCACTCGCCCCTGCCCGCCGTGGCCAGCATGGCGGCGGTCGTCCTGCTCTCCTCCGGGATGCTCAGCCAACGCGGCATCGACCGGCTCCTCAGCGAACACGGCCCCTGGGTGGTCATCGACATGGTCGCCGCGGGGATGGCCCCGGACAACGCCGACCTGGCCGACTTCCTCTCCTCGGAGGGCACCCCCGACGTCGAACAGACCGTTCTGGACGCCCCCGACCACCTCCGGCTGCGCACCCACCCCGACGCCCTACCCGTCCTGGATGCCCTGGGTCGGCAGCACCCCGATCCCGCCACCGCCGCCAAGGCGCGCGATCTGGCCGCACGGCTGCGCCACGAGTCCTGAGCGCAGCTGACCGCGTCGGGCGGCCCGCACCCGACCGCGCCGGGATGCGCCCCGGTCAGCCGCGCTGGATCCCGTGCTCAGCCGCGCTGGGCCAGGGAAGTCAGCATCGGGCCGAACTCCTCGTCCGCGGTGTGCAGCGAGACCGACTTGGCCTCGTGGTCGAGCGTGACGCCCACGGCACGCAGGTCCAGCGGCTCCCCTTGGCCGCGCCCGCGCGAGTTCGGGTGCCACCAGTACAGCTGAGCACTGATCGGCTTCTCGGCGTCGGCTGCGAAGCGCTCGGCGACCTGCTGCATATGGTCCATCGCCGCGACCGGGTGCCCCTGGCCGAGCGGGTGGGCGAGAATCACTTCGGGCACGGGAAAGGCCACGATGGCACCGTAGGGCGACTCGCCCAGGTAGCGGTCCAGGGCGTGGGCGTGGGCAGCCACGTAGGGGTGCTGACCGCCGATGTGCATGACCTTGGCGCCGTTGTACTCGTGTTCGCTCACCTCCACGGGCTCGCTCAGCGCGCCGCTCACTGCCTCGGCGAAGACCTGGCCGTCAGGGCGCCCCGACTGCTCGTGGGCCGCGCGCGGCAGGGGCTGGAGTGAGTCGGGGCTGTCGATGACCACGGTCTGCCACAGCCCCGGGGCGACCTCCCGGGTCACCAGCTGTTCCATCACGCCCTCGGGGAAGGCGTTGACGGGGTAGAGCCGGACCCTGAGCTGCCCGGCGGGCTGGGCCGCGCTGTCCTGTGTGGCCTGCGCGAGCTGATCCAGGGCAGAACGGGAGAAACCTGACGCGTGCTGGGCGATCTGTTCGGGGGTGGCTGCGTCCAGCGCGGAGCGGAAGCCGCTGATATCCGTGCTGGCGCTGTTGCCGTCGGTGAGCTGGATGACGAGGGTGTTCGCGTCCTGGAACGCGGCCTCGACCCCGGCCTCCCGGAAGGCCGCCACCAGGGCGTGGGCCACGGGGTCACCGGGGCCCTCCGGCCCCTGGGTGCCGGAGATCTGCTGGCCCGCACCACCCTGAGCTTGGGGCTCGGGGGACGGCTGGCCCTGACCGCCCTGGGGTTGGGCACCCGGGGTTCCCCCCAGGAGGCCGCGCTCCCGGGCGTTGCGGGCCATGAAACCCGCGAAGTGGGCGGCAAGCCCTTGCCGCCGGTCCTCCGGGGAGACGATCGCGTTGTCGAAGGTCTCGGCTAGGCCGCTCTCCAGAAGGACGCCAGCACCGGGGACGGACACCCGCAGTCCGGTCGGCCGGAGGTACTCGGCGTGCAGGCCCTCGCGGGCGCAGGCCTCCACCAGCGCGGCACCGAAGTCCGCGGCCATCCTCCCCTCGTCCATCTGCTGGGCCTGGTGCAACCGGGAGCGCATCCAGTCCGGGATCTGGTCGTCCGCGCGGGGGAAGCGCCGCATCTCCTGCAGGTAGACCAGCGGGTTCGGCTCGGGCGAGATCTCGGGCTGGGTGTCGTGGTTGTACTCGACGTTCATCTGGCCGGAGTGGTGGACCGAGACGAGCATCGAGAGCCAGGTGCCCTTGCCCTCTTGAAAGCCCGCCTGCTTGAGGACGTCCACCTTGCCGGGGACGTCGTCTGGCACCTGGATCTGCCGGACCTGGCCGTCCGCCCCCTGCACTGCCAGCATGCCGTCGTCGAGGGCGCCGATCGGCCGGGCCAGATACGTGAGCTGCTGCCAGCCCTCCGGTACAGCCGATACCAGGGACCGGGCGAGGTCCTGGATGCACTCGCCCTGTTCCATGGGGCTGAGGTTGCGGGGGTCCATATGGGTGGCTCCGTGTCCGTTCGGCGGTGTTCCCGAGTCCTTCCTACCGGGTTCAGCGGACCGTCAGTACCCGGTAGACCACGGGACATCCCGGCGACCGGCCCCGAACACCGCCGCGGCGGGTTGTCCACAGGCCTTCAGCGGGATCGCGGCGTTCGTGGCATGTTGGTTGTGGGGCCCAGTTTTCCCCGCTCCTGGGCCCGTTCCGAACGATCCGGTGGTCCCTTGACGTGTTCTCGACGGGTCGGCGATGAAACTGTTGCATGAGATTCAACCGCGCATCTTTACGACGTAGATTCCCGATGGTCCCCTTCGCCCGATTCGAGTGTGCCCGCGCCCGGCACACCACCTGTCCCCGGCCACGGGAACAGAGCGGTCCGACCCCCGCTGTCAGCCCCGGCGGTGGCCGGGCACCGGTTCGCTAGTCGAGTGCGTCAAGGTAGGTCCAGGCACCCTCGTGGCGCAGGAACCGGCTGTGCTCGCGGAGTTCACCTTCGCGGCCCCGTTCACGGAAGACCGCGCGGAACTCGACCGTTCCCTCGTTGTGGAAAGGCGTGCCTTCACTCGTGCGCTCGATCTCCAGGCGCACCCACTCCGTCGCGGGGTCCAAGCCCACATCGGCTGGCCGCGTCGAGGGGTGCCAGGAGCGGAGGAGGTAGGCCTCGTCACCTACCGCGAAGGCGCTGTAGCGCGAACGCATCAGGTCCTCGGCGGTGACCGCCTTGGCGGAACCGTCGTGCAGTCGGCCGCAGCAGTCATCGAACCCCTTCGGCCTGCCGCAGGGACAGGACGCGGCGCTGGAACGGGACGGCCGGGTACGCGGGCTGTGCTTCGACATCCCACCATTGTGGCGGCTGTCCGCCACCCCACGGTCCGGGTGAGGGGAAAGAGGGGAAACCAGCCCAGAGCCAGAGTCACCCACCGGGATAGGGTGCCGCGTATGCGACGCGACCCCCTGGCACAGCGCTCCGCCGATGCGGTACTGGCCGCAACGGGCCAGGCACGGAGAGAGTTCGACGACGCGCGCACGTGGCTGGTCAGGGCTCTCGAGGGCACCCTCAACCCGGTTTCAGCGGAGGTCTGGGCGTTGGACCGCGACCTCGAACACGTGCTGCTGGTCCGGCACCGCTGGCGCGGCTGGGTCTGTCCCGGCGGCTCCGTCGACCCCGGGGAGACTCCGCGCGAAGCGGCCGCCCGGGAGTTCCACGAGGAGACCGGCCTGCCCGCGGAGCCGTCGACCTTACCGGCGGTAGCGTGCGTGCGCTCCTACCGCGCGGACTGGGATCCCACTCTGGGACTGGCCTACACCACGATCGTCGACCGCTCACTCCCCCTGTCCGGAGAGTCCGGACAGCCGACCGCGTGGTTTCCGCTAGCGGCCCCCTGGGACGGCGCGTTCCCCGAAGACCGGGACCGGATCCGGGAGCACGTACTCCACCTCGACCACACCGGTGTTCACCGCAACCGAACCTGAACCGAAAAACGAAGGCGAACTGTCAGCGACCACCTCTAACGTGGGAACCGATCCCGTTCCACAACGTGGGAGGCCCCTCCGTGCCCCGGCCTGTCGACTTCCGGCTCACCGAACTCGTCCCCGCCCTCGACCGGACCTGTGACGACCTGGCCGCCGGAGCACTCGCCCACCCGATACTGCCGGACGAGTGGTGGCGCAAGCTGCGCCTGCCCCTCGCCCTGGGCCGGGTCGGCGCCGACCACATCGCCTCCGGGCTGGCCGACCTCGCGCTCGCGCGCTGGTCGGGGCAGGCGCTCGGCGAGGTCATGCCCGCCCTGTACGTATCGGGGTCCGAGGGCGGCGAGGAGGGCTCGGCGGGACACCTTTTCCTGGCGGCCCCGCTGGGGTCACTCGCCGACGATCTCGGCGACGGCCCCGCCCTGGGACGGATCCGGGACGCCTTCCGCACCGCCCTGGGCAGGATCCCCCAGGAGCATCCGCACGAACCTCCCGCGCCGTCCCTTCCGGCCACAGCCCTCGACCTGGAAAGCCCCGGGCACCGGGAGTACTCGGCGGCGGGTGACGGTCGATCCGGTCGCGATCTTCTCCTCTCCTCGGTCGACGCCTGGTTCGCCGACCTCGGCGAGCGGCGCCGGGCCGTCTCCTCCCGCCGGGTCTTCACCGACTCCCCCGACACCCTGGACACGATCGGCGCGGACTTCGGGGTGACCCGGGAGCGGATCCGCCAGATCCACCGCCAGGTCGTGCAGGACCTGCACGCCTGGTCCGAGTCACCCTCCGGTGCGCGACTGGGGGGCCACGTCGCCGCCGTCGCCGAGGGACTCGGCGCCGCCGCACCGGTGGAGACCTTCTGGTCCTCGCACCCCGAACACTCCGTTGCCGTGCCCTCCCTCGGCGTCCCCCTCGGTCAGATCGTCCTCGCTCTGCTCCCCGAGCACCGCGTGAACGAGGACTGGCTGCTGACCGGGGACGTCCACGACCTCGCCGAACGGTTGACGGACCTGTTGGAGTCCAAGACCGCACTCCCTCTCTCCGAGGCCCTGGAACTGGCCCGCGAGTGCGGGGTCGTCCCCCGGCACGCCCGTGCCTGGCTGGAGTCCCAGCCGCACGCCCACGTCGTGGCGGACAGCCTCGTCCACTGGGGGCGCAGCCTCCCCGACAAGGCCTACGCGGTCCTGTCCGCCTTGGAACGCCCTCTGCACGTCGACGAACTGGTCTCGCACATCGGCGGGGACTTCAACGAGGCCGGTTTCCGCGACCGGATCCACAACGACGCCCGGCTCATGCGGCGGGACCGCCGCGTGTTCGGGCTGCGTTCTTGGGGCGGCGAGGAGTACCTGGGCGTCGAGGCGACGATGCGCCGCGAACTCGAGCGGGCAGGCGGTGAGATGCGCGTGACCGAACTCGCCGAGCTCATCTCCGGCCGGTTCGAGGTGACCGAGGGTTCCGTGCGCTCCCTGGCGGCGGGCAGCGAGTTCGACCGGCCGCGCACCGGCTGGGTCGCGGTCCTCGACGGCCCGGATCCAGCCACCAACACCTCGTACCGCCCCCGTCGCGGGGTGGAGCGGACCCGCCGGTGCTTCCGCGACAGCGAGGGCACCTGGTGGCTGCGCCTTGACCTGAACGCCGAACACCTGCGCGGGTCGGGATTCCCCGTCCCCAGCGGTTTCGCCGCCAACGTGGGCATGTACCCGGGCGTGCGGATGCCGGTGCGGATCGACGGGCGCGAGACCACCGTGACCTGGAAGAACCAGCCGCTCATGAGTTCGATCCGGGCCCTGCTCCTACGTGAGAACGCCGCGCAGGGCGACCTCGCCTTCCTCACCATCACCGAGGGCGAGGTGCGCTGCCGGGTCCTGTCCCCCGCCGAGCCGGCCACGGACGGGGTCTTGGGCCGTGCCCTGCGTTTGGCCGGGATCGCCGACCCCACGCCCGATCCGCTCGCCGCCCTGGCCGATGCGGTCGGCCTGGCTTCCCAGTCCTCTCGCACACAGGTCCAGCGGCACCTCACCGACCGCGGCGACGGCGATATCCTGGCCGTCCTGGGCACCGACGCCGGGCATGGCTGAGCCCGCCCCGCCCCGCCGTACCGGACTGGGCACCGCCACAGCGCACGACCGACCGCGTCGGACGAGGGGATCCAACGCGGCCGTTCGACCGTTACGGCACCGGTATCCGGTTCAGGGGCACGCGGTTCTCAGGCCGCACGTCCCGGACGCCGCGGTCCTGGTGGCGGAAGCCACCGGGGAGGCGGACCGTCATCGGGTGCGGGACGCGGGCGAGGGATTGGCAGGGCCTTTCCGTATGGGGCTGCGATCTCCATCCACAGGATTCGTACCCAGAATCCCGTTGGGGACGAAACGCGAAACCGGCGAGTTTTCGGTCTGGCAGCCCGCGAACTGGCGAAACCGGTCAGCGGCGCGGACCACAGTGATACCGGTGGCCACTTGTGGCACACGGGTGGCGTGGTGGGACGCCGAGTTGCTAGGCGTTACGGGAGAGGGTTCCGTGGGGGGGGAGCAGTCGTCGCACCAGAGTCGTGCGGTCCTCTCCTTCCCCGCTCGTTCCCCACCCACCCCCACCACCCGAGCGACCCCCGGGGCCTCCTGGTCCCCCAACCAAGCACCCTCACAAGGAGTACAGCCCCGTGAACGTCCCTCTGTGGCTGTGGATCACGACCGTCGTCGTGATCGTCACCCTCATCTGCGTCGACTTCGTGATCGTGGCACGCAATCCACGCAAGCCCTCGACCCGTGAGGCTGCACTGTGGGTCAGCTTCTACGCGGTGCTGGCCGTGGCGTTCGGCGCCGCCCTGGCCTTCACCGCGGGGGCCGAACACAGCATCGCGTTCTACACCGGTTGGGTCGTCGAGTACTCGCTGAGTATCGACAACCTGTTCGTCCTGATCCTGATCATCGGCTCGTTCCAGGTGCCGCCGGAGCACCAGCAGAGGGTCCTGCTCATCGGGATCGGCCTGGCACTGTTCTTCCGCGCCCTGTTCATCGTGGCGGGCGCGGCGGCGGTCGAGGCCTATGTCGGCGTCTTCTACCTGTTCGGCGCCATCCTGCTCATCACCGCGATCAAGCTGTTGGTCTCCTCCGACCACGATGTCGGCCACGCCGAGTACAAGGAGAACGCGCTGGTGCGCAGGGTGCGGCGTGTGCTGCCCACCACCGATCGCTACCACGGCGCCCGGATGACCGTCCGGTTGGAGGGCAAGCGCTACATCACCCCGATGCTGCTGGTGGTCATCGCCATCGGCATGGCCGACATCGTCTTCGCCCTGGACTCCATCCCGGCGATCTTCGGTATCACCCAGGAGCCGTACCTGGTCTTCACCGCCAACGCCTTCGCCCTGATGGGCCTGCGCCAGCTGTACTTCCTCATCGGCGGCCTGCTCGACCGCCTGGTGTACCTGAACAAGGGCCTGGCGCTGATCCTGTCGTACATCGGGGTAACCCTGATCCTGCACGCCATGGAGTACACCACCGACCTTCCGGTGAGCTCCCCGCCCGAGTTGGTGTCCCTGGGTATCGTCCTGGGCATTCTGGTCGTGGTCACCGTCGCCAGCTTGGTGGTCAGCCGCGGCGGCCAGCAGCACGAGCCCTCCCACGACCCCGAACCGGACCCCCGGTAGGGCTTCTCCGCGGACCTCCGGGGGCCGCTCGGTGCGGTGTCAGTCCACGCCGACCGCCTCCAGGGTCCGGGGGTCCGGCGCCTTGGTGAGCAGGCTCGCGACGACCAGGGCCAGAACGGCGGCGGGCAGGGCCACGATGACCCCGTTCAGGTCACCGGGGGCACCGATCATCTCCCAGCCGATGGTGAACGCCGCACCGACGACCAGTGCGGCGACCGCCCCGGCGGTGGTGGCCCGCCGCCAGAACAGCACCGCGAACACGGCCGGGGTGATCGCCGCCCCGTAGATCGTGTAGGAGTACATCTGCAGGTCGAGGACGGTGGGGAAGTACAGCCCCAGGCCGACGGCGATGAACGCGATGGCCACGACGGCAACGCGCTGCACGACGAGTGTGCCCCGGTCGCCGCCCGGTTCGGCGCCTTGCCCGGTCCCTCCGTCCACACCTCTTCCGCGGCCGAAGCGCGCGAAGAGGTCGAAGGCGACGTTGGAAGCCGCGGAGAGCATGAACGAGGACCCCGTGGTGATGACGAACGCGACCGCTCCGGCCAGGAGCAGCCCGCCGAGTGCCGACGGAAGGTGCCCCTCCGAAGCCAACCGCAGCACGGACTCGTCGCCGTTGATTCCGGGCATGATGACGGCCGCGGCGGTGGCCAGCAGGATCACGGGGACGAAGACGAAGAAGCAGGAGACCAGCATGCCGAGTGTCGACATGCGGGCGCTGCGTTCGTCCTTGGCCGCGGCCAGGCGCTGGTAGAGGTTCTGGTCGGCCAGCAGGAGCAGGAACAGCGGCAGGAAGAAGCCGAGCAGCTGCAGGGGGCTGAGTCCGCCTGACGGGGTGGTGGCCACCTCGGGCAGCCCTTCCCAGTAGGCGGTGGGTCCGCCGATGGCGGCGAACACGATCGGCACGGACACGATGAGCGCGCCGAGGATGAGGATCGCGGAGACGAAGTCGGTGTAGGCCACCGAGAAGAGACCTCCGGTCACGGTCAGCACGGTCACTACCAGCGCGACGAGCAGCGTTCCCTGCGTGGGGGTCAGGGGCGTGGTGAGCGCGACGACGTAACCGCCTCCGACGAACTGGGATGCGACCAGGCCGACGTAGGCGATGGTGGTGACGACCGCGGCGACCGTGCGCACCCCCGTTCCGAAGCGGACCTCCAGCAGTTCGGGGATGGTGTGCCGCGCGGCCCGGCGGATGCGCCTGGCCGCGAACAGCAGGACCAGGATGCCCAGGGGTGTGCCCGCGAAGAACACCATTCCGGCGATCGGGCCGTAGGTGTAGGCGAAGTTCGCGCCGCCGATGATGGTGCCCGATCCGACCCAGGTGACCAGAAGGGTCGCGATCATGACCGGGGTGGGCAGGCTACGGCCGGCGAAGAGGAAGTCGTCGCCGCTGCGCACCTTGGCGGAGCGCGAGAAGTACAGGCCGATCCCGACCATGGCCAGCAGGTAGAGACCGAGAATGACGAGGTGGGTCGTTTGCATGGGCCGCCTCAGCAGGGACGTAGTGGGGTGGCAAGGGCCTGGGCACAGATGAAAGCAGCCACCCGACAGAAAATGCAATATCTATTGCATCAAGTGATCCAGATCACTCCAAAAACTCGTCGCACAACCTGCCGCACGGCGCCGATCACTCCATCGACCGCACCGTCGGCCCCAGCGCAGAGCCCGGATCCCGCCACAAGGGCCGCTCCGACTCCCCGGTCAGAACAGCTCTGCGGACCGCCAGAGCCGCTCGGCCTCGTGCACCGCATCCAGGGCCCGCTCGCCCCCCACCCTGGCCAGATCGGCCAGCACAGCGTGTACCACCGTCATCGCCGCGGCCAGGGACGGGAACATCCCCACCCCCTCGCTGGGCACGACCACCACCTCCGACGCCAGGTCCACCAGCGGGGAGTCCCGGCGGTCGGTGATGACGGCGATCGGCACCGCCCGCTGGGCCGCGATGCCGGCGGCACGCCGCAGCGCCAGCGGCAGCATCCACAGGTCGCACACCACCACGAGGTCGTCCGGCCCCATCCGGGCGAGCTCGTTGGTGAGCGCCGTTCCGTCGGTGTCACGCACCCGCACGTCGTAGCCCATGGTCCCGGCGGCGTGCGAGAGCTGGATCCCCGGGGCAGCGAAGGTCCCCGACCCCAGAACCAGGGTGCGGCCCGCGGAGTGGATCGCGGCCGCCACCGCCCGGACCCGCTCCGTGTCGAGGGTCTGCTCCAGCAGCCTCAGGCTCTCGCGGTCCGAGCGCACCGCGGCGCTCACCGGGTCGGCGTCGGACCCGGCGTGTTCGGCCAGGACCTCCCCGGCACTGAGGGAGGCCAGGTAGCGGGAGCGGAGCTCCACACGCAGCGCGGGCCAGCCCGAGTACCCCAGCTGCTGCGCGACGCGCACGACGGTGGCGACGTTCACCTCGGCGCGCTCGGCGACTTCGGCGGTGGAGGCGTAGGAGGAGAATCGCGGCTCATCGCGCAGGACGCGGACCACCCGTTCGGACGCCTTGCCCAGGCGCCCTCCCGCCAAGGCCTCCTCGATCCAGTCGGACATCCGCGCCTCCGTCTCCGTCCGAGCGCGCCGGACCACCCGCCCCGCCCCTCTCAGCGATACCACCCCCGCTCCGTGAGCGGAACTGATATGCAACATATATTGCACACGTGGGGTGCGGACCGTCCTCGCCCCGGACCCTTCGGAGGATCCCCATGACCCAGCCCGCCCGACCCGTCCGCTTCACCGGCGCCCGGCTCCTCGACCCGGAGACCGGCACCTCCACCCCGGACTCCTGGCTCCTCGTCCGTGACGGGGAGATCGCGGCCCGGGGCAGCGGAGCGCCGCCCGCCGACAGCGCGGCCGAGACCGTCGACCTCGCCGGTGCCACACTCATGCCGGGACTCATCGACGCCCACGTCCACGTGACCGCCTTCAGCGCCGACCTCGGCGCCGCAGCAGACCACTCCCCCTCGTACATCACCGCTTTCGCCGCCAACTCCCTGTCAGCCATGCTCACCCGAGGCTTCACGACCGTGCGGGACGTGGGCGGGGCCGACTGGGGCCTGGCCCAGGCCGTCGACGAGGGCCTCCTGGACGGCCCCGAACTGATCTTCGGCGGCAAGGCCCTCTCCCAGACCGGCGGGCACGGCGACTTCCGCCCGCGCGGGCGCCACGGCACCGACCAGCACGGCTGTTGCCCAGGCGCGGGACTGGTCTGCGACGGCCCGGTCGAGTTCCGCCGGGCCGCGCGCGAGCAGCTCCGGACCGGCGCCCACCACGTCAAGGTGATGCTCTCCGGCGGGGTGGCCTCGCCCACCGACCGGATCGACTCCACCCAGTCCTCGGTGGACGAGCTGAGCGCCGTGGTGGAGGAGGCGGAGGCCGCCAACCGGTACGTCACCGGACACGCCTACACGGCCCGCGCCGTCAACCGAGGACTGCGGTTGGGCGTGCGCTGCATCGAGCACGGAAACCTCATCGACGAAAGCAGTGTCGAGCTCTTCCGCGAACACGACGCGTTCCTGGTCCCCACCTTGGTGACCTACCGGGAGCTTTCCCGGCAGGGTGCCCGCAACGGTCTGCCCGCGGAGAGCCAGGCAAAGGTGGACACCGTGCTCGACCGGGGCTTGGACGCGCTGCGCATGGCCCACGAGGGCGGTGTGCGACTGGTGTTCGGGACCGATCTCCTCGGCGGTATGCAGGAACACCAGAGTGCGGAGTTCGCCATTCGCGGGCAGGTGCAGCCCACCGCCGACGTGATCCGCTCCGCCACGTCTGAGGCGGCCCGCCTCCTTGGCCTGGAGGGTAGGGCGGGCACGTTGCGCGAGGGGGCGCGTGCGGACCTCATCGTGGTCGACGGGGATCCGCTTACCGACCTGTCGCTGCTCGCGGAGCCGGAGCGGGCCGTGCGCACGGTCCTGCGCGGCGGTGCCGTCCGGCACCAGCGAGCCGGGGTGTAGCGGGCGCCCGAATTCGTGACGCGCCCGCGCCACGTAGGGCTGCTCAATCCCGGAGGGGCGGATGTGCGCGCCCCCGCGAACGCACGCATCCGCCCCGGTCTGCATCAGTCAGCCGGCTCGAACAAGCGGGACCACTGGTCCTGCCCGCCCTGGGGTTCGCGGTTGAGGCGGACCACTTCGTCCTGCCAGTGGCGCAGCTTCCGCTGCATGCGGTTCTGGTTGTAGGACAGGGCAGCCATCGCGAAGATGGCGACGATCACCGTTCCGACCAGGAAGAACGTGATGGCGGTCGCGACGACCAGGATGATGGTGGCGTTCACGGCACCGACCTCCGATGATCCTTCGTCTGCCGGGCCCGCCCGCTGGCGGAGCCCGACGATATCTCATCCGAAACTTGCCAGTCTCTCGCCTCAGCGACGAAAGAAACGTTCTGCGCCGGGCCTTCTCCCGCGGCCCATCCTCAGGTTAGAATCTGGATTTCCTCTTGGAAATGTCCAATTTGAGGACTTTCAGTGGACGTTCAGGGGACCCAGGGGACGCGGAGGGTACACCTGGTGAACGACGAAGCCCCCCAGGCACAGCGAGAGTACGTTCGGGCTTTCCGTGAACTCAGGCGGGGTATCGGGTGCACCGTGGACCGGTTGGCCGAGAATGCTCAACTCGACCGCATTATGAGACGAAGAGTCGAGTCCAAGGGCGAAAAGGTGACCGATGATCTCATCATCATGGAGATCACGAACCTGATCGAGGCCATCAATGACCCCAAGTACCGGGACTCCCTGCTGGTCGCACTCCGACTGGACCTGCGCTACCAGCAGCGCGCGCTGACGGACCGTCGAAGGAACTACAACGAGGACCTGAAACACGCCCACGACCCGGAACTACGCCAGCTCCACGTCGACAGCGCCCGCACGATGGAGCGGCGAGAGAACCGCGCGATCGCCCTGGTAGCGCGCTACCTGGACGAACACCGGGACACCACGTCCGAGGCCCCCCAACGGGATTGGCCGCTCCGCCCGATCGCACCCCAGGGCGAACTCGCGGTGGAGGCCATCTCACAGACGTGCAGCTTCTCCCCGACCGGGGTCATGACCTCCCAGGACGTGCACAGATGGGTGAGGGCGACATCATCCGTGACAAACCCCGAGCTCACCGTGACACACCGTTATTTCAACGAGAACAAATCCGGGTTGATCCGCGTCGAGAGCCTGTATGGTTGCCTTGTGGATTCGCAGGCCGAAACGGTGAGCGGCGACTTCATCGCGAAACTCCGCATCCACCGTGATCTTGATCCGGCAGACGGTATCTACGCTTTCGCTACACGGGTGTCCATCAACAGTGACACCCGGTGTAGACCGGTGGTCACATGGAGGCCGAGGTCGGGTTTCACGAGGAGAATCGAGTTCCATCTCAGGTTTCACGACTCTCATAAGCCGGCCAGGGCCTGGTGGTTCCAGTCATCCCGGGATGTCGAGGGTGAGATCGAGCCACCGGCCCACGAAGGTCGCCACCTGCAGCTACTGGACGAGGGACGGTACCTCTACCGCATCTTCGAGCATGAGCACATCACGCCGAGCCTGCGGTACGGAATCTCGTGGATCTGGCCAAGCGAAGCCTGAATCCCATATTCGGACGGCAACGAAAGTACGGTCATGGAAAACGACGGTTAGAGTCCGCAGTACGCGCCCGGGGTGCCACACGCCCCGGGCGCCCCGCACATGGCCGCCTAGTACTCGCCGTTGTCCATGCTTCCCTTCCCCGGGCGGGCTCCCGACCTACTGCACGGCCCACCCTCCTCGGACAAGATATCCACAAAGGTCCACATTTCGCAAGCCGATATTCGCATTGGAATTCTTCACCTGGTCGTCGTTATTGCGCGGGTTTCGGAAGAACTCCGAGTGGGAATATTGACGGAATTACCCCCGAACGTCCCGAGCACACAGGACTACAGGACGGAACCGGACGGTCTCGGCCGCGCGACGCTCAGTATCGCCGCAGTCACTGTGCACGACGACCTGGAGCGATGACGCACCGGCGAGCAGCCCGCACACCTGGCGCCGCACGACCACTGGCGGACCAGATAGATAAACTGCACAGAAATCGCATTTCACCCGCCCCGAAAACGGCAGGTCACTCGTGTCGGGATAGGCTTTCATCTGGCCCTTCGCCATCCCGGACAGGACCCAGAAAGCGCCTTTATTCAGGAGGATGTGGAGAAATGCCCACTGTCGAGTGGAACCGGAAAACCTGGGGGAAAACGCACTCCTGGGAGCAGAGCGGTGACGAATGGGCCTTCATGGCCGCACACTGCCGTCAGCCCTACCCGGAGTGGAAGGGGTCCCTCGTCGACACATTGCTGGCTCCCTGGGCCGCCCGGGGCGACACCCTCGAGATCGGCCCGGGCCACGGCCGCTGGACCGAGCACCTCCTGGAGCACTCCCCCAAGGTCTGGATCGTGGACGTCAACGAGAGCTGCCTCGACCGGTGCCGCGAGCGCTTCGCCGACCGGCCGGAGCTCAACATCCACCACACCCACGGATACTCGATGGACCCGGTCCAGGATTCCTCGATCGAGTTCGTCTGGTCCTTCGACGTCTTCGTGCACTTGGACCCGGACGTCATCTGCGGCTACCTCAGCGAGATGAGCCGGGTCATGGCTCCCGGCGCCACCGCGGTCATCCACCACGCGGGCAAACCGGACTGGACACTGCGGCTCTCCCCGCTCACCCGGCGCACCGGCCGGGTCGGCAAGGTCGCCCAACGGTGGCTGAGCCAGCGCCGCTGGCGCGACGACGGCAACCGCTCCGACGTCTCTCCCGAGGCCTTCGCCCGCTGGGTCGGCGCAGCGGGCCTCCAGGTGGTGAACCAGCGCACGTCGTGGGGTTCCGAGGACCAGTACACCGTCGACAAGTACCGCGACTGCGTCACCCAACTCCGCAAACCCGGGTGACCCGACGCCGGCCCCGGTGCCCCTGCTTTCGGCACAGGGGCACCGGCAGCGGGGACACCGCACGTCACCGCGGCCGGAATTCCGCAAAACGCGCACATCGAAGGTCGGCACTTTCTAGGCTGGGGGTGTCCGACGGCGTTCTCCCGCGCCGCAGCCGGAAGCCCCACCGTCGCGCCCCAGTCCAGGAGCGAAATGACCCACCAAGAGGTCGAGGACCTCATCCACGGACCGGCCCCGGATCGCTCGGAGTGCCGGGCGATACCCCGGGATGAGCTGGGAAACGACGAGTGCGACGCCGTGGTCGCTCGTGTGACGGACGGTGTGGAGCTGCACTGCGGCGCGTCCAACGTGGGCGGGTTCGTGGTCTGCCGGTTCCACCTGTTCTACGCCCTCCACGGGGGCTACACGCGCGGCAAGCTCCTCACCGAGAACCAGGGGTACGAGGGCGCGGAGTAGAGCACTGGGCTGGGCCCAGCCGACCGAAGAGCGGTCAAGAAATCCTGGCCAAAAACCAGCA
The DNA here is from genome assembly GCF_054777395.1 of Nocardiopsis oceani. Lineage (NCBI taxonomy): Bacteria > Bacillati > Actinomycetota > Actinomycetes > Streptosporangiales > Nocardiopsidaceae > Nocardiopsis > Nocardiopsis oceani. Next base: position 3,052 of record NZ_BAAHAR010000007.1, on the reverse strand, counting down.
AAACTATCAATTGCGAGAATCAAACTCGCACTTTATTCGCTGGGCGCGGCAGTCCGGAATAATGTCCACTTCAGATGCATGCCGCAAATTGCCCGGGAGTAGTTTAGCGAAAGCTGCCGCTCCAGCCGAGCTGGGAAGAAACACCCGAAGGGGTCCCATGCCCGACCGCGAGACTGCACGACCAGGGTTCGTTGTTCCGAGACCGCAGGTCCAGCCCAGTACTGAGGGCCTGGGGCCGCGAGAGAGGTCCAGGCCCTCCGCGGGGTGCTTCGCGGCTGCGGGAATATTCTTCCTTTTCGTCAGTCTCCTGGTCGGCCCCACGATCTCGGCGGCGGTGGTTCCAGCTGCCGTCATCGTTTTCGCGACGGTGTTCACCTACTACCTCACGCTGGACTCCAGGGAGCAGAAACATTGGAGGCACATGGAGATCCTCCGGGATTCCTGCGGCCGGGACTACATCACGGTGGACATGCTCGCACCCCGGGACCGCCCCACACTGCGCCGCGCCCAGCACGCGGTCGACACCATCCTCGGAACTCCGCTGCACCGCTCCGGCCACCTGATGAAGGCCACGCGGAACACGTCACTGCTGTGCGGGCTCGAGTGGCGGATCGCCTGCGACCTGTACCGCGTTTCGGCGGCTGAGCGGGACCTCGCTCAGACGGCCCTCCCCTACACCGGGGGCGATCTGGACCGGAGGGCGTACGAGCAGGCGGCGGAGGTCTTTCAGCGGATCAGGGGCCGGGCCGAGGAACAGGCCGCCGCGCTCCACGCCTACGCCGAACGGGTCGAGCACGCCCAAGGCCTGCTGGACCGGTGGAACCGCGCGGCTGAGCACCGTCCGATCACGGTCGACCTGCCCGCCGACAGCGCCCATCTCCCTCCCGAGGTCACGGACTCCGTGGCCGCCGCCCAGAAGGAAGCACGCAAGGTCTCCAGGATCCACGCGGAACCCGACTCCTGACCCCGCCCCGTAGGTCCCGCCCCAGATGCGCACCCAGGCACTCCCCAAGTAGGCGCCCCAGCGCGTTCCCAGGGTCCTGCCCCGCTTACTCCCACGTTCACCAGCCACACACCCCCGGCTATGGTGCATTCACAGCGCGTTGTTTTGCCTTGGTTAGGTTCGCCGTGCCCCGAACCTCACACGGAAAGCAGATCGGCCATGTCGGTCACCGCCCGTTCCACGGCACACCGCAGCCTCACCTTCCTGGCCCTCGGCGCTCTCGCCGCGGCCCCCGCCCTGACTCTGCCCACTCCCGCTCTGGCGGAGTCCGGCCCCGAGCGCATCCTGCTCTCCCCCACCGACGACCCCGCCGCGTCCCAGCACGTGACGTGGCGTTCCGCCGACGCTGACGAGGACGCCCAGCTGGAGATCTCCCCGGCGGGTGGCACGGACGAGGTCGAGCAGATCCCGGCCGAGTCCACCGGGGAGGCCGCGGACCACCACTACTACCGTGTCACCCTCACCGAGCTGGAGGCCGACACCGAGTACCGGTACCGGATCGTCCCCAGCGAGGGCGAGCCGAGTCCCTGGCAGACCTTCACCACCGCCGACACCGAAGCCGCGCCCTACGACTTCCTCTACTTCGGCGACATCCAGAACGACATCACCGAGCACGCCGCCCCCGTCGTCCAAGCCGCTTTGGAGGCCGAGCCCGGCGCGGAGCTGGCCGTACACGCCGGCGATCTCATCGACCACGCCAACGACGACTCCGAATGGGGCGAGTGGTACGACGCCTTCGGCCCGGAGGCCACCGGCGGCATCAACCACGTGGCCGCAGCGGGCAACCACGAGTACGCCGACAACGCCCTCAGCGGGCACTGGCCCCTGCAGTTCCCGGGCGCGGGCAACGGCCCCGAGGAGGGAACCGACCTGAACGAGACCGTGTACTCCACGGACTACCAGGGTGTGCGCTACATCAGCCTCAGCTCCAACTACCGTGACGCCGACATCGACGACACCGACGCGTGGCTGGAGCTCCAGCAGGACTGGCTCGCCCAGACCCTGGAGGACAACCCCCACGAGTGGACCGTGGTCACCTTCCACCACCCCCTCTTCTCCAACAGCCCCGGACGCGACAACGAGCCGCTGCGCGACGCCTGGCTGGACACCCTTGAGGACTACGACGTCGACCTGGTGCTGCAGGGCCACGACCACTCCTACAGCCGCGGCAACCTGGTCGAGAACCGCACTGAGAACCCCGATGCCCACACCGGCCCGGTCTACGTGGTCTCGGTGGCCGGCCCCAAGATGTACGACGCCACCGACGAGAACTGGACCGACAACGGCGCCGAGGCCCGGGTCCAGGTGACCGACACCCAGACCTACCAGACGGTCTCGGTGGACGGATCCACGCTGGAATACGAGGCCACCACCGCCGCAGGCGAGACTGTCGACGCCTTCACCATCACCAAGGACGACGGCGGGAAGCTGGTGACCGAGCAGAACGACCAGCGCTAGGTTCTGCCGGAACGCACGTGTTGGGGGCGGACCGATGCCGCCCCCAACGCCATGGCGGGCCGCGGATCGCGCTGGGGGGCGGACTCCGCGGCCCGCCGTTCAGGGCTTCGTCCGGATCAGAGGGCGAAGCCGCCGTGGACCCCGGGTCCGGCCAGCACGGTGACACCGTCCGAGTCGGCGTTCGGAGTGCTCAGCTCGGAGGCCTGGGCCGGGAGCGCCAGCACGGCGACACCAGCGAGGGTTGCGACGCCAACGGCGACCGTCTTTGCGATACGGGACAGAGAACTCGTTCTCTCCACGCGTATTCCTCTCTGCACCCTTGAGGGCGCGTTCTTGAGGGCGACCTGATAGGGAATCATGGTCAATGGTGCGATCACCGCACCATGAAAAAGGAGTATAAGGATTGATCAGTTCCCCCTCAGGAATGCGTCCGGCTCCGGCCAGAAAATGTCAGCAGGGGTACTGGTGACTGTTCAGGTGTCCCGGAGAAGGATCAGACGGTTTCGGGCATCCAGCACCGGCCCTCGGCCAGGTGGACCAGGGCGTCGAACATACCGATGCCGTGCTTGGCCGCGGTCGCTACATAGGAGC